>JAFGGA010000177.1 GCA_016930835.1 Deltaproteobacteria bacterium | reverse complement strand
CTCGTAACCATGGTGGTAAGAGGTGAGAAGGCTGAGCAATCTGGCAATACGACCATTACCGTCCCGAAATGGATGGATGCAGAGAAAATCCAGTATAAAACACGCTGATGCCAGAAGGGGCGTAATTTTTAACTGGTCGACAGCATGACAATAAGCCAAACAAAGTTCCTCCATTGCTTTTGGAACAAGATCTGGGCCAAGCGGCCTGAAGCGGATCTCTCGTCGTCCGTCAGGAAAAAGCTCGATGATGTCGTTTTGTGTTGTTTTCCATTGACCAGCATCGCCGCTTGTGCCGCCCTGGGCCAGGGCATGGAGGCGCAGGCAAGTCTCCGGCGTAATGGGTATCTTGAGGTGATCCGTGTGTATCCAGTTGAGCGCCATCCGGTATCCTACGATCTCTTCCTCCGATCGATCGAGCGGCCGGGTATTACCAATGACGAGTGGCCGCAGACGGTTTCTCTCAACGGTAACCCCCTCTATTCGATTGGATGATTCAGCGCTTTCGATTAATGCCATCTCTCTGAGATTCTTAAGCAACTGGGGGGACTGATTTTCGTAAAGCTGTTGGCGTCCCTTGGATTCGGCCAAGGTTTCCAATAGCCACACAATGGAAAGGGGGAGTTGAGTATTTTGAAGCCTTGTACCCCTAAAACTTAGCATATCCTATGTCCTCCAAAAAACCCCTGAGCCTGGATGAATCTCACCGGAATTTCTTAGATCTGGTTGTTAATATGGAGGAGGATTCATTCGAATCCATATCGATTTGACCTGATGTCTCTGGCGAAAGCTGGTTATTATCTTTGGTATATTTACGTAAATTCGCAATGAGTTCAAGGACTTTTTGTCCCGATGCATAATTTTTTCTGAATTTTGGCCCAAATTTGCTATCCCCACAAACTTTTTGCTCCGATCAGCAGATCAAAAATCCTTCCGTCATCCGAAAATGATGTCCTAGCCGAAAGGTTTTTGATCCATTTCTCAGGAATCGCACTCTTCCCGTGTAACGCCCCGACTGCCGCTCCTGGAACCGCTCCAATCGTGTCATTGTCCTTGGTGTCATTGATTGCACGGATCAAAGTTTCTTCCACGTTATTCCCATGTTTCATAAGTATGAAAATCACACCGACCTATGAATCGATTAATCTGAAATGTTTCACATATTCCTGAATCGAGGGTCTGTCCCTGTCATAGATCTCACCCATGGTGATACTGGGGGGCTGCGCTCCGCGACGTTCCGCCTTCGCCCGTCTGCGCGCGGAGACGCACAGGCAGGCCGGAATGACGGCGCTGGAATCAACTGTGGGACAATGACAATTATGATTCTATGGAAGACCCTGGTTTCGAGTAAAGGACCGCAACGTTGCCGTGGCTGTTTGTGTAATGTGTTGAAGGACAATGGGGTAACTTGAGGCATGTCTTCCGGTTGTAACCGCATGGGAGATCCTCCCGGGAAAAGGATTAACAGGATTCAAAGAGAATGACTGACACCACCCCCTCCCCCAACCCCTCCCGCAAGGGGAGGGGGGATATGGCTTATGGGGGGGAGGGGTTGGGGGAGGGGGGATGAATGGGTGGGCGCCGGGCAAGAGTGGCTGGTTCGATCTGATTTTCACGTGGTTCAATCATCGGTTCTTCGGAGTCTGAACCCTGGCCAAGCCATTTCACAGAGGCTGCAAAACCATTCATTGTCATGCCCCGTGGGCAGTAAGGCGTTTACTTGTAAAGCCATGGCACCCTTTTTGGCCGGTCGAATCAATCGGACAGGTCTGCGGCTATCTGCATGTGCCTGTCCGCCCGATTCTATTGGCGGGTCTGTAAAAAAATCAACACCTGACATGCTCGTAAAAAGTCGTCACCCCGGTCCCGTATCCAGTACGGGATAGACCACGGCCGGGGTTTAGAGCCCATGTAATTATCTGAAAAGACTGGATTCCGGTCTTCGCCTGTCTGCATGCGGACACGCGCAGGCAGGCCGGAATGACAAAAATAGGTGTTTTTCGACTTTTTACGAGACCATCATTATTTATCATTTTGAAGATATTTGTTATTGACACACCATATATTGTGGCCTAGTATATTTAAGTTTCAATATATCATTATCATTTACGCGAGATCCTCGACCCCTATTGCCTTCATCTGAACAGGGGAAGAGCTGCGTTTTTTGAATAGAACACGGATTTCGGGCGGCGGACATTTCCTTGATCTTTCCTAAGTGTTTGATGTTAGTACATTCCAATTTTTAAAAAACATATCTCGTTTTCAGGAGGGTAACAATGGCTCAGGCTGGTAAGATTCTGGTGACGGAGGATGGGACATATGACCTTTCATCCTATCGGTGGGACGACAACCTCTTCTCCGATCTTCTCATCCGGAAAAATCCCATTAACAGTGACCAGGCCATGCACATCAGCAGGTCGCTGTGGGAAGAGATCCTCAAGATGGAGCTTCGGACCATCACCCTGCCATTGCTGGAAGAGATCGTAGAGGCCAAGCTGCTTGAGTTCGGCCTTGCAAAGACCGGCCCCATCAAACTGGACAGCTCCTTCTTTTTAAAGGAAGGGCTGGACCTGACCGAGAATGCCAAACAGGTCCTTAAAAAGAGGTACCTTAAAAAGGATAATAAGGGCAAGATTGTTGAAACCCCTGAACAGATGTTCAGGCGCGTGGCTCATCACGTCGCCATGGCGGAAAAGCAATATGATCAGACCGCTGACGTCGATAAGGTGGAGGAGACCTTTTATCGAATGATCACGGAATTTAGATTCCTCCCCAACTCCCCCACCCTCATGAACGCGGGGCGACGGCTCGGACAACTGGCGGCCTGCTTTGTGTTGCCGGTTGAGGACAGCATGGAAGGCATATTCGATGCCCTTAAAAACGCCGCCCTGATCCATAAATCCGGCGGGGGAACCGGTTTTTCGTTTTCCCGTTTAAGACCCAAGGCTAGCCGTGTGGGGACGACCGGCGGGGTGGCCTCCGGTCCCATCTCTTTTATGCGGATCTTTAATACGGCCACGGAACAGGTCAAGCAGGGGGGGACACGCAGGGGGGCCAATATGGGGATCTTGAGCGTGGATCATCCGGACATCCTGGAGTTTATCCACTGCAAAAAGAAAAACCATGACCTGAACAATTTCAATATCTCCGTGGCTGTCACGGACACCTTTATGGAATCGGTACAAAAGGGCGCCAATTATGATCTCATCGACCCGCAGGATAACCGGAAAGTCGGCGAACTGAACAGCGCGGATGTGTATAAGGCACTCATCAAACAGGCCTGGGAGAATGGAGACCCTGGAATCGTCTTCATCGACCGGATGAATGCCGACAACCCCACCCCGTCTCTTGGACGGATTGAGAGCACCAACCCTTGCGGTGAACAACCCCTTCTCCCCATGGAGGCGTGCAACCTCGGCTCCATTAATCTGGCCAAGTTCGTGATTGAAAAAGACGATGAATCCGTGGTTGATTATGAAGGATTAAAAGACACGGTATGGTGGAGCGTGCGTTTCTTGGATAATACCATTGACATGTCCAAGTATCCTCTTCCGGAGATAGACAAAATGGTCAAAGGCAATCGGAAGATCGGGCTTGGGATCATGGGATTTGCCGACATGTTATACCAACTGAAAATCCCCTATCATTCCGAACGGGCCCTTGAAATGGCCGGGGAGGTCATGGGCTTTATTCAAAAGGAATCCCATGAGGCATCCAAACATATGGCGGAAGAAAGGGGGGTGTTCCCGAATTTCGAGCAGAGCGTCTTTAAAGACCAGAAAGACGCCACGTATCGAAACGCCACCACCACGACCATTGCGCCCACGGGTACGCTCAGCATCATCGCCGACTGTTCCAGCGGTATTGAACCCTTGTTCGCGCTCAGCTTTATCAGGCGGGTGATGGATAACGATGAATTGGTGGAGGTGAACCCCTATTTTAAACGGATCGCTAAAGAAAGGGGTTTTTACAGCCGGGACCTGATGGATACCATAGCCAAAAAGGGGAGTATCCAAGGCCTGAAGGAGATACCGGAGGATATCCGCAAGGTATTTGTCACGGCCCATGACGTGACCCCGGAATGGCATATCCGGATGCAGGCGGCATTTCAAAAATATACGGATAACGCGGTTTCAAAAACGGTCAATCTCCCCAAGGACGCCTCCACGGAGGATGTGAAGAAGGTTTATGACCTGGCCTATAAACTGGGCTGTAAAGGGGTTACCATTTATCGGGACGGCAGCAAAGAGAACCAGGTCCTCAGCTTTGATAACCAGACCCCAAAAAGCACGGCATTGGTGAACGGCGTCAAAGACCGGCCTGAGACATTGACCGGTTTTACCACAAAAATCCTCACAGGCTTGGGAAATCTGTACGTGACCATTACGGAAATGGATGGGGAGCCATTCGAGGTCTTCGCCACCATCGGCAAGTCCGGCAGGTCCACGACCGCCAAAACAGAGGCCATTGGACGGCTGGTCTCCCTGGCCCTCCGCTCAGGCGTGAAGGTGGAAAAGATCGTGGAGCAGCTCAAAGGGATCGGGGGGGAGCATCCCGTGTTCCAAAAAGACGGGCTGGTCTTATCCATCCCTGACGCGATCAGCCGGGTCCTGGAAAAAAGATTTCTGCAGGATAACGGCCCAAACCAAAAAAAGACACATGCGGCCGGTCTTCTCGGGGAAACCTGTCCGGAATGCGGTCAGGTCATCAGCTTCGAAGAAGGCTGCATGACTTGCCATTTTTGTGGATTTTCAAAATGCGGGTAAGGGGCTCGACCGCCCGTATCGCGATCCCATGGAACCTTTGCAGGGCCCTATCCATCATCCTATCTGATCATTTTGCCGAAACCGGCAGCGTTTGCGGTTGATTTCCGGATTCCGGGTCAAGCCCGGAATGACGGAAAGGGGAACGACGAAAAGGGCTCTTGATAAAGACCCACTCATCTGGTTCCGCACCAGGCCTCTCCAATAAGATTCAAATGATTCAAGAGAACAGGCATCCCATAAAAGGCCTTGTTTGGCCGAGATTGATCCGCGGCACACTGCTCAAGCGGTACAAACGTTTTTTGGCCGATATAAGGCTTAAAAACGGACACGTGGTCACGGCCCATTGTCCCAACTCCGGCAGTATGCTGGGTTGCTCCGAGCCCGGAAGGCCCGTCTTCCTGTCCAAACACAACCACCCCAAAAGGAGACTCAAATACACCTGGGAGATGATTGAGATGCCTCGATCCATGGTCGGCATCAACACCCTCATCCCCAACCGTCTTGTGAAACAGGCCATTCTACAGAATCAGATACAAGAGTTTTCAGGATATGACAACCTTCGGTCCGAGGTGGTTTACGGCCAAAGGTCACGCGTTGATCTTCTCCTGGAAAAACAAGGTCAGCGATGTTTTGTAGAGATCAAGAACTGTACACTGATGGAGGGCCGAACCGCCCTTTTCCCCGACGCGGTCACTTCAAGGGGATTGAGACACCTTAAGGAACTGCAACGCGAGGTTCGTTCCGGTCACAGGGCCGTCATGTTTTACCTGATTCAACGGATGGATGCCAAGATCTTCAAGCCCGCCCATCATATTGATCCTGATTATGGCGAGGCCCTTGAACAGGCCGCCGGCAATGGCGTGGAGATCATGGTGTATGATGTTCAGATCGACTTACAAGGCATCTGTTTAAGAGACCGGGTACCTTTTGAGATCTAAAAAAGGGATCATCCCCAAACCCATGATCAATGATCGGGAATCGATAAAAAACACTTGAATCCTAGCCCGCTTTCTCCCCATTCCTCGCGGGAAGAAAAAAAGCCCCCGAGCCGGTGGCGGCAGCTCAGGGGGGAAGAGGGTTAATAAGGTTTTAAAATATACGGACAGGCAGAGGCACTGCCTGGTGACAAGAGATACATCGGCACAATCCCCCCGTTCCTTTAATGACCCCTTTAAGCGGCCCCATCCCAATGCTTAACTTTCCATAAAGTAATTAAAAGATCTTTGTTTTCCCATGATTAGCATCAATCATTTTTACAAAAAGGTTGACAACTCAGGCATATCATTAAAAAATAATGTGGATCTATAAGGAGGAGGAAAGTCATAATGGACAGAGAAGGAATCCGTAAAAAGCTTTTTCGAATTCTCGACACGGCTCCTGAATTAAAGGCCATTATGCTTTCAGCTCAACCTCTGGAAGATAAAAGAAGGCAGATCAGAAATTATCTGGATGACCTGATCCGATCTTCATTCTATGACCAGCCATCCATTCCTTCCCTTGAATGGGTCCTGACCCGGGATGCCACGGATGCCTTTCGGGCCATCCTTTCCCTGAGAAGCGAGAAGATAGCCGGGCACAGTGTCCTTCAATACCTGGATGATCTTTTGCATAAGGATGATCTGAGCGACATGGAAGAACCCGGCTCCGGTTTTTTCGCGGAGATGGATCATCTCATCAAAGGGATCACGGGTAATACCGGTATCTACCCGGAAAAGGTTCCTTCCTTTCTAAGATATCAAGGCGTTCAGGCCGCGAAACTGCGCTCTGCCGATCTGTCACGCATGGCCAGGACGGTGGAACGTTTCATGGCCCCGTATATCAGCGGCTTGGACAAAAACGTGATTCGAAAACGCAGCATCAACGCGTCAAGGATAATAAAATATTTCAACGCGACGAAACAGGATTGGGAGGACTGGAAATGGCATGTCCGGCATATCATTCGAGACGCCAAAACCCTTAATGCCCTGATCAAACTCACTGATGAGGAATTCCAGGCCGTAACACTGGCCCGCAAATATAAGATCCCTTTCGGTATCACCCCGTATTATTTATCTCTGATGGATTACTGGGCCGACCGCGAAAAGGATTACGCCGTGCGCGCGCAAGTGATTCCGTCTCTTCATTATGTTGAAAAGATGCGGGAACTCCGTGCTCATTCCGAGCCTTCCATGGATTTTATGCTCGAGAGGGATACCTCGCCTGTCGAAGGGATCACGCGGCGATATCCCATGATCGTGATCCTGAAACCGGTGCTCACCTGTCCCCAGATCTGCGTCTATTGCCAGCGAAACTGGGAGATTGAAGATGTTTATTCGCCCTCCGCGGTTTTGACGAAAGAGAAGATGGATAAAGCGCTGCAATGGATCGCCCACACACCTGAAATAAACGAGGTCCTCGTCACCGGAGGAGACCCTTTTCTCCTCTCCAATAAGAGAATGCACGATCTCCTGGCCAGGCTGACCCGCATCAAACATCTGGAGCGTATCCGGATCGGGACCCGAACACCGGTAACCCTTCCACAACGAATCACCCATGAACTGGTTCACATCATCAGTCAATATCATGTCCCCGGGAAAAGGGAGATGATCATCGTCACCCACTTTGAGCATCCATATGAAATCACGCCCCAGAGCATGGAGGCCGTTCAAAAGTTCCGGCGATGCGGTATGGATGTTTACAACCAGCTTGTCTACACGTTCTATAACTCGAAAAAATTCGAGGCCGCGTACCTGCGACTGAAGCTCCGTTTGATCGGTGTAACACCGTATTATACCTTTAATACCAAAGGCAAAGAGGAGACCGATGACTTCAGGGTTCCCATTGCCCGGCTCCTGCAGGAACAAAAAGAGGAGGCCCGGCTTCTTCCGGGAACGGTCCGGACGGATGAGATCGTATTTAACGTCCCCAAACTGGGGAAAAATTACCTGCGCGCGGGTCAACATCATGATATGATCTCCATCCTGCCCAATGGATGCAGGGTCTATGAATTTCACCCATGGGAAAAGAAGCTCTCTCTAATGGATACCTATGTCTACACGGATGTCTCCATTTACGATTACCTGCAAAGGATAAAGGCCACGGGCGGAAACACGGCCCATTACAGGAGTATCTGGTATTACTACTGAGGGATCACGGATATGAAGGGCCAGAAAGCGGTGAAGAAAAACCTTCCTGGTTGATCTATGCGGAATCAAGGGGCGGGAATATCACCATCGACATCAACCAAGAGGAGTATGTGTTTATCTATCTGGGGAGCTGATATGAGAGGCGTATCCGAATTCATTAAGGAACACAATGCCTTCTTGAAGACCAAAGATTTGGACAGGGGTTCACTTACCTATCACCTGACCCAGATACAATTCCTGCAACACGAGCGTCTGATCCATCTCATGGTCATGCTTTTCGTGATACTCTGCACCCTCCTGTTCCTCGGTCTCTACCTGTTCATCCAACTGACGGCCTTTTTGATTGTTTTCGGCTTACTGCTCATCTTAACTGTTTTTTATATCTTCCACTATTATAAGCTCGAAAACACGGTCATTGAATGGTATTTCATCTATGACGAGAAGATGAAGGAAACGGGTTCAGGATGAACCAAGGCGGGTCTCTTTCATGGGTTGCAACTTGCTGCAGAGTTTGGCCTGGTTCATGAGAAAATGCAGGCGGTTGAACACGTTTGCTTCACTGGTATTGGCATCCAGATCCACAAAAAGGATATTCAGGTTCGGATAAAGATCCCGCATCCGCTTTTCCACCCCCTTGGCGATTACCTGATTGGCGATGCAGCCGAAGGGCTGAAGGCATAAGATGTTTTCAACGCCTTCCTCCGCCATCTTCATGACCTCTCCCGGTATCAGCCAACCTTCACCGAATTGGTTGGCCAGATCCACGATGGCTGAGGCCTTATTCGCGATATCGCGGATATCCGGAAATGGTCTATAATATCGATAATGGCTTAAGACAGTATCGACGCGTGTTAAAAAATGTCTGATCCGGTTTTCGATAAATAGGGATAATGAACGGAGGATATTATTCCGCTCAAGACGCTTTTCAATATCCACGCGATAGTTGACAAAACCTTGAGTGAAAAAATTCATCAGACACGGCACTTCCACCTCCACACCGTTTTGGGCCAGCCAGTCAACCACATGATGATTACAAAAATCATTATACTTGGCATAGATCTCGCCCACCAGCCCGATCCGTGGAAACAAACCCTCATGAACCGGAACACGGTTGAATTCATCCACAGCCCTTTCCAGAAGGTTCAGGGTCTTCCGCCGGCTCCTTTCATGGTCCGCATGCCACAGATCAAGATATTTTTGAACAATCTTCCAGGCCGAGCCTTTCTCCCGTTCGCGCACCAGCAGGGGATGATACATCAGGGATAGGGCGTCCGCGAAGGCCAAGGCGTATAGCCCCATCTTCATGAGCTCGACACGGCTGAATTCAAAACCGGGCTGTTCATTCAGCGAGGACCCCTGCAAATGGACCGTGATCATCGGAATATCATAACCCGCGGCCAGCAATCCTTTTTTTATCAGGCTGACATAATTACTGGCCCGGCATTGGGCGCCGGTTTGCGTGATCCCGGCCGCCACGTCCCCAAGGTCATATTTCCCGCTGGAAAGGGCCTTGAGGATATCGCCCACCACAATGATGGCCGGATAGCAGACCTCATTATTGGTGTAGCGCAGGCCCATATCCAAAGAGGCCTGATCGGGCGGGGGGAGGACTTCGAAGCGATAACCCAGGTCCCTGAAGGAAGACTCGACAAAAGGAGAATGAAACTTTGAAAAAAAGGGCACCAATATCTTCCGGCCCTTGTCGCTTGTCGTAAAGGGCGGGAGTCTCTTTCGTTTATGGGCTTGGGGCACGGATGCGCCCTGTTTGAACGCCGGGGATTCAATCAGGGTCCGTAGCCGCAATCGAATGGACCCCGGGCTGGCGATTTCATCGACCCTTACCAGCGTGAGATGTTTCCCGTAAGGCCTGAGGATCTCCGTAATCTCATCCGTGGCAACGGCGTCGAGGCCGCAGCCGAACGAGTTGATCTGGACGATCTCCACATGCTTCTCCCTGCCCGCGTATTTGCCCGCATGATACAAACGATTCGAATACGTCCACTGGGTGAGCACCTGGACATCATCCAGCCCGTCGGAAAACGCGACAGAGTCCTCGGTAATCATATCCACACCCAGTTGGGATAACATCTCCGGTACGCCGTGATTGATGAGTCTATCCAGATGATAAGGCCGGCCCACAAGCAGGATGACCTTGCGACCTTCCTCCGCGGCGGTTGTGACGATCTCTTCGGCCTTTTCTCTGAGGCGTTGTTTCAATAATTGATGATCCTCCATGGCCTTTTCAAATGCCCGCGTGATATCCCCGCGGCGGATCCCATAGGACTTAAAGTATTCGATGCAACTTTTTTTCAGAAGATACGGATCTTTAAAGGTGATCACAGGCGTATCATAGGGGATACCAAACCGTTTTTCCGGATTCATGGAACTTCTGATCACCTCCGGATAACCGGTCACGATGGGGCAGTTATAACTGTTGAATCCCCCCTGTTCGTGTTGCTCATACACCACATTGGGATAAAAGATGCGATCGACCCCCTTTTCAGCGAGATCCATGATATGCCCGTGCACAAGCTTCGCGGGAAAACAAATGCTGTCGGACATGATCATCCCGGCGCCCTTTTCATATAACGCCGTGTTGGAGGGAGAAGAGACCCGCACCTGCATGCCGAGTTCCACGAAGAGCCTACACCAGAAGGGGAAGTTTTCATACATGTTCAATACCCTCGGGATGCCGATGGTGCATCGAACCGGACCGTTGGGTTTCATCTCCCGGTTGAACAGCAGATCCTCTTTAAATCGGGCAAGGTTGATACCCTTGCGGGCCTGTATTCCGCCGTTATGAAAGATCCGTTCACACCGGTTGCCTGAATAAAAGACCACGCCGTTGCCGAATTCCAGCTTGCTGACGCTGCATTGGTTTTCACACCCATGGCAGTGGATCTCTTTGCTTTTGCATTCGCCCACATGGGTCATTTTGATAAAATCCGTAAGGGACCTGGACTGAAGACCTTTCTCATGAAAGAGGTCCCTGGCGGTCAGGGCGCATCCGAACGCGCCCATCAATCCGGCTATCTCCGGGCAGATGACCTTCTTCCCCGTCAGCTTCTCAAAGGCGCGGTGTACCGAAGGATTCAGAAACGTACCACCCTGAACGACGATACGATCTCCCAATTTTGAAAAATCATTGATCTTCAAGACCTTATTCAGACAATTGCGTATAACCGAATAGGCAAGTCCCGCGGCTATATCCTGGATATCGGCTCCCTCCCGCAATGACTGCTTGACCCTGGAGTTCATGAAAACAGTGCACCTGGAGCCCAGATCACAAGGCGATGGCGATAAACAGGCCTTTTCCGCGAAATCCTTGACCGAGCACTTCAGGGTCTGGGCAAAGGTCTGTAAAAAGGTCCCGCAACCGGAAGAACAGGCCTCGTTGATTTCGATTTTTTGCACCACATCGTCTTGGATAAACATGGCCTTCATGTCTTGCCCACCGATATCCAACATGAAGTCCACACTTCCCACCAAATGGTGAGCGGCTTTATAGTGGGCCAGGGTTTCCACCACCCCGGCGTCCAAACCAAAGACGGTCCTGATGAATTCCTCGCCGTATCCTGTGACGGCCGTTCCCGCGATGCGGGCGTCAACACCGCGATCCCTCAAGGTTTCATAGAGATACTGAAACCCTTGCTGCACGGCGGCCACATGATCCCCCTTGTTATAGGTGTAATAATCCAAGGCGATCCTTCCCCGGTCATCCGCCAGTACCATTTTGGTGGTCGTGGAGCCGGAGTCGACGCCCACGAAACAGTCCACACCATGCAGGTCTTGGAGTCGCGCCCGTTCCACCCGATAAAAGCGTTGCCGCTTCCATTGATCATATTCTTCCGCATCTCGAAACAGGCAGTCCGGATGATCTTTATCGGCGGGGCTTATGGGACGATCTGATTGAACCAGTGTTATAAGTTCGGATATGGATCTCTCAAATGTCTCGGATTGGGTGGAGACGGCGGCCCCCATAGCCGGGAGCAACGCGGGATAATCCATTTCAACCATGTCGCTCCGGGTCAATCCCATCCTATCCAGCATCACATCCTTCAGCATGGGTAGAAAGGTTAGGGGTCCTCCCGCGAAAATAACCTTGGGTTTGGGTGTGAACCCGCGGGCCAGGGTGTTGATGGTCTGTAGGGCAACGGCATGAAACACGGAAATCGCGATATCAGGGCTTGAAACACCGCGGCTCATCAGGGCCTGGATGTCCGTTTTGGCAAAAACGCCGCAACGGCTGGCTATGGGGAAAATGGACGTATGCTTCCCGGCGAGGCTGTTCAATTCCTCTACGGCAACACCCAGGAGCACGGCCATCTGATCAATGAAGGCACCCGTGCCTCCGGCGCAGTTACCGTTCATACGGATATCAAAGCGGCCTTTCCCGTTAAAAAAGATGAGCTTGGAGTCCTCTCCCCCGATATCCACAAGGGTTTTGACATCCGGATAAATGCTTTGCGCCACTTCGGCCGAAGCAACGACCTCTTGGATAAAAGGGATATTCAATCGTTCTGATAAACCCATGCCGGCCGATCCGGTCACCCGAAGGTTGATCCGCCGATCCCCCAACAGGTTTAAAACACGACCCAAGATCAGCTTTAGGGTGCTGTGGATCCGCGCGTCATGGCGGCGGTAGTCGGTAAAGAGAGGGGTGCCATCTTTATCCAAAATGACCATCTTCACCGTTGTAGAACCGATATCGATCCCTGCGCGAAAGGATTCCGCAAGGTTATCGACAACCGGCTGGTTTGTAGGCAAAAAATCTGTTGCGCGTCTCTGATTCAATGACACGACCCTCATGGTGGACCATAAAACTCTGCGTGAGCGAGGAAAAATTAAATGGTTATTCCCTTTTCGAACATAATGAATATATCCGTTGATTTTGTCAATATGGATAAGATTGGAATCGCACGATTAAAGATCTTTTGGCGTCGCTTCCCCAAGACCCCCCAAAAAGCCCGGGGGATGGGGCAGAGCCTGCCCGATGCTTGACATGGGCGGAAGGGCACACCAATGAATGCTCATGGATAGCAGAGCCTTCATAGTAAAGGATAGGCAATTATTCAGGTTTTCGAAATCCATGGGTTCGCGCCGGGTTATTAAAATCCAAGATGATACAAAGATAGTATCATTACACAAGATGATCCATCCTATCTTACGACTTGATCTTGTATCGATTCGGATCATCAAAAAATGACAGTCTCGTAGAAAGTCGGAAAACACCTGTTTTGGTCATTCCGGCCTGCCTGTGCGTGTCCGCACGCAGACAGGTGAAAACCGGAATCCAGTCTTTTCAAATAGTTATAGGAGCTCTGGACCCCTGCCGCAGTCTATCCCGTACTTGATAAGGGACCGGGGTGACGACTTTTTACGAGACCATCAAAAAATGGGATATCCGCATATCCGGCATGGATCTTCCCTGAATGCAGCATCCCCTCAGGTATATCCTATCGGCCACCGCATCCAAAACCATCACGCTTCCGTGCAGGTGATGGGTCATCCCGCGACCCCGGTGAAACAGGGCGCGCCATTTCACGGGCCCGGGCTCGTTGAACTATTCGCGATCATGGTAACAGATCATGACTTGACTGATAATGTTTGATTTGATCATCAATTGATTATCCCGCAAGTCACAAACCTTTACAACAGCTTCCATGCCCCCATCCAAAGGACTTATGTCTTTGAGCGTGTTGGGCAGCTTTTCAAGCCGTTCCGGCTGGAAAACAACACTCGGATCTTCAGGATAAACGGCCATGTAGAAAATGTTTGTCTCGGTCAGGTCATGAAAAAAGTGGGTTCCAAAAGATAGGTCCGGGATGAGGCTTCCGTCCTGATAGCTCACCTCGGCGAGGGCGGTGATATGGTTGATCTCGGAAAATGTCACGGGGACCCCCATGGCCGGGGAGTGGGTTCCCCATCTTCCAGGGCCCACGAGCAATGTGGGGTTCGTTTTACGATCCACAACCAGTCTATTCAGCTTGCCAATGAGCCGGGCCACACTGTATTTTGCCGACATGGAAAGTTCCGCGTATTTTTCAGGGTCGACAAATATGATACATGAAATGGGCAGGGAAACATTGCCCCCCATGAATCTGCCTTCCGTCCGGATAAATGTATCCTCCAGGGCTATGTGTTCAGGTATCGAGACATCGGCGCCATCCCCGATGGTTTGGAAAGGCCTGCATTGCAACAGGTTCACCTGAATTTCATCGGACTGATTGTAGTTGACCGTGAATTCGATATCCACCGGGACCTTATATGCGTTTTGGAGTGTTTTGAGCATCCTGGCCATGATATCGATAAAGGGCGTGGTCGTTAAAAACGGATCAAATGTCAAGACCCACTGACCCGTTTCCGCCTTCTTCCAATCCATCACGATTTCGGTCGTCTCGATATTTCGTACACCCATGGCTTCCAGTTTGATATCCAGCTCTTCCCCGATCAACTCCCTCAGGGCGATGGTCTGTAACTCGTTGGCCTCCAGGTTGAGATGGTCCACGTAGTGTTGCGAATATTTCTGGATATCCTTCATCCCGGTTAGGGGTTTCACGAGAGGGTCGTCCATGGCAACGATCCTCGGATAATCGTTTTCAACCCGATTGACCGCTCGGGTCCCAAGTCCCATAACAAGTCTTAACATCCCCGCGTTCGCATCCATATTCTTTTTCCAGACATATGGATTGTGAGAAAGCCCCACCCCGGCCATTTCAGGGAAAAAATAGCGCTTATGATAGGCCCCGGACACCCTTTGCACCAGCAGGGCCATTTGCTCGTCCATCTGATCAAGACCGCGCTGGAGACGATAGGCAAGGGCGTCCTCGTTCATGGCACTGGCGAAAATATGTTTGACCGCCTCTTCGAAATTTTCATATCGCTTCTCAGGAGATGCCTGATTCACGCAAAAATAGCTTTCATACTTTCCCGCAAAGGCGCTTCCAAAGGCATCTTCAAGGAGGCTGCTGGACCGAACGATAATCGGGGATTGGCCAAAATATTCAAGCATCCGTTGGAATTGCTCCATGATCATTTCGGGGAGAATACCCTTGAGTATGTTGTTTTTCAGTTCAACCGCCTTGGTAAAATAGCCCTCCCGTGTCTTATGTTCCATAAAAAGGTTCCACCATCCATTCTGAACGATGTAGGAATAAAACACGTCCGAACCGATATAGAACGAATCGTGATGTTCGAGCACCTTCTGCCATTTATAGGATGCGTCCTTCATCAGAATTTTTCTGGAAAGGAGCATCCCCAGGGCCTTGCCCCCGATAAAACCGGTTCCGATCAATCTTTCTTTGATTTGAAGCAGGTCTTCAAGGGCCAGGTTATTCTTGATCAAGGCAAGGACCCGCTTGTTTTTACTTAATAAAAGACGGCTTAATTGTTCAACCATGTCCTGCTTTTCATCCGGTCTTGCATTGGATTGAAGCAAATCTTCGGCCTGGATGAAAAGGCGATCCCAAAAATCCAGATTCCGATGGGAATCCACCGTATTGTCGCGCAAAAGATGCGAAAAAAGTTGGGTCGCCTCCACACTATTGATGACCGGTACGAGTGCGGATTTCTTTTTGATATGAGGGAAAAACATGGTAGGCGAATAGCGATTTTGTATCTTGATGGGATGGATACAGAGTTGCCGCTTATAACTGTACACGTCGATCAACACCTGGGTGGTTTCCCTGATCCGGGCAATCGCCTTGAAGGAATGGCGGTTTCTTAAGATCGCAAAATAGGCGATCGTGTTTAACTGAAAAAGATAAGGGCAGGTAATGAAGAAAAAATTCACGATCATCTGATCGGTTGCCCAAACATGCAATAAATCGGAGAGAGAGTCAAAGACGTAAAAGACATCTTTGCCTTCTTTTGTGACAATACTATGCACCTCCGCGGAAAAGGACTCAAAACCGGCATCGATGTTCAGGTTATAGACGGTGACATTGCCGTTCGAGTCCAGAAGCGGGACATGACGGGCGAAACGCATATAGACCACCCGTTCATTATTGGATATGGCCCTATCAACGAAAAAAGATGTCAGTTTACGGTACTCATCGATCTTGTCCACCTGCCAGACGACATTGTCTCCTCTACGCAGGTGATCAATGATTTTATCCAGGCTGTCCCACCCGGTGCTTACATGAGAATAGAAAGCCATTGTTTATAGGTCGCTTCGAATGACACTCGTATCATTTTGGATTTTTAAAAAATTTGGCGCGGAATCCAATCGTTTGGATTTAGAAAACCCAAATTGTTACTGACACTCAAGGAATATGTTTTCATGATAAGCAACCCCTATCGCTCTTCAGGGTTTCGTCCATCCGGCATATGGATGGACGACAATGTGATGAAGTCACGGGGGTTTTATTCAGGGTCTTCAAAAGAACAAACACCGGTTTTTCGTATGGAACTTCATCCGAAACAAAAAAGGAGAGGCTTACGGTCATACGACCAGGCCTCCTAAGATGTTTATTCTATGATGAGACAGTTCATCAATGAAAGCGATCGCGAGAAATGGAACGATCAGCCGAAGGCCAAGATATACGATAAAACCCGAAAAGAGGCAAACCTATTCATGGAGGCTGTAGAGCCTCGGATGGTCTGGCGCCCCTGCAAGCCGCAGGCGGGCAAACCATCCTCAACCTGACCATCCGGCAACGAGCTATACAACCCCGTAAGCGAGCATGGCTTTGGCTACCTTGATGAAACCGGCGATATTCGCACCAATCACATAGTCGCCTTTTTTCCCATAGGCATCGGCTGCATCCAGGCAAGCCTTGTGAATGCCCTTCATGATCAGCAGAAGCCGATGGTCCACTTCTTCCCTGGTCCAGGATAATCTTAGACTGTTCTGGCTCATTTCCAGCCCAGAGGTGGCCACCCCGCCCGCATTGGCTGCCTTGCCGGGCCCATAGAGGAGATTATTGTCCTGAAAAACCTTTATAGCCTCCGGCGTGGACGGCATATTGGCGCCCTCCGCAACACAGATGCACCCGTTCTTCACCAAAGCCGCGGCGCTCTCGGAGTCGATCTCATTTTGGGTGGCGCAGGGGAGGGCGATGTCCACCTTGATATCCTGCTCCTTGATCACTTCCCACACATTTTTTCCTTCAAAACAAACGGTTTGATATTTATCGGCATATTCTTTGATTCGGCCTCGATGATTATTCTTCAGGTCCATGATAAAACAACATTTTTCGACGTTGATCCCTTCTTCATCAACGACGGTCGCGTTGGAATCGCAAACCGTGATCACGCGTCCGCCCATCTGGGTGACTTTTTCAATGGCATACTGAGCGACATTGCCTGAACCGCTGACCGCTACAATCTTATTTTTAAAATCAAGGCCCTTCGTTGCCAGCATCTCGGCGGCAAAGTAGACCGCACCATATCCCGTGGCCTCGGGCCGTATTAGACTTCCGCCATATTCCAACCCTTTGCCGGTCAACACACCGGTATGTTCATTTTTTATCTTCTTATAATACCCGTACAGATATCCGATCTCTCGACCGCCCACGCCGATATCTCCTGCCGGCACATCGGTTTCCCCGCCGATATGGCGAAAAAGTTCACGCATGAATGCCTGGCAGAATTTCATGATCTCCATATCCGATCTACCTTTCGGGTCGAAATCGGATCCGCCTTTTCCCCCGCCCATGGGCAGGGTGGTCAACGAATTTTTGAATATCTGTTCAAACCCGAGAAACTTGATGATACTCAGGTTAACGGATGGATGAAACCGGAGTCCTCCTTTGAATGGCCCGATTGCGTTGTTGAACTGAACCCTGAAACCCCTGTTGACCTGGATTTCACCCCTATCATCCAACCATGGCACGCGAAACAAGACCACCCGTTCCGGTTCGACGATCCTCTCGTAGATCTTCGCCTTGACAAACTCGGGATGACGTTTCGTGGTAGGTTCAAGGGCCTCCATAACCTCCGTGACCGCCTGGTGAAATTCCTTTTGATCGTGATCCAACTGTTTAACCTTAGCTATTACGTCCTTGATTACTGTCACCGCCTACCCTCCTTGAATTATTGTGATGTTTCATCTTAAAAAACAGAACAGCCTCCATCATGATTGACTGTGTAGATCTTTCCGAAAGAGGAAACCTTTAACGCCTCCGGGCTTTTTCTCTTAAAATAGTGGAGGTCATCATAGCCCACTCCATCCCGTCCCAGGTATTCACCTTTCAGTTCCTCCAGGCTGTCAAATCCACTCCCGAAAAATCTCAATTTTGAAAAGAAAGGCTTCTCATTTCTCGTATCCGTAAGCACGGCAAAATGTTCCGGAAATACCGGATCGCCAAAAACAAGAAGGTATATGTCCGGCGACTCCAAGATATTATATTCGGACGGCAATTCCTCTTCCGTGATTTCCGTAAAATATTCGTTCAAGATGCATCCCGCCTCAACCGTATCCACATCATCAAAAGACATGAGGTCCGCGCAATCAAAATGACCAATGACATATAGCGCTATACCGAAGCAGCTGACCTGCTCGTATAT
>JAFGGA010000176.1 GCA_016930835.1 Deltaproteobacteria bacterium | reverse complement strand
TCATTCCGGTGAAGACCGGAATCCAGTCTTTTCAAATAGCTATATGGACTCTGGACCACGGCTTTCGCCGGGGTGACGACTTTTCACGAGATCATCAAATTATTATCGAGTGCATTTACACCTGAAACGCTAGGCGCATCTTTGCCTGTTTGAACGCTTTGTTCCCAGGTAGTAACGATTCCTGAAAGTATGACTTTACCGTTTTTCAACCTCATCTTCCCGCAATTGAATGCTTTCCCTTAATTCCCGTGCCCGGTCTTCCGATGGATGGAACGTCCGCATCCAGGTCCATGGTGTGCATGGATATGGTCTGGAGTAGATGAAAGATATTCAGGTGCAAGATCATGCTTGTGTCATCATTGCCGTCCGTGACCTGTTTAAACCCGAAGCTCATCTCAAACCGCCTCCGCAGGTGTATCCACAGGCCAGGATTCGCGATACCGCCAGTCCAGCGAAATGTTCCGATCGCTGAATGGCCTTCTCGGCTTCCAGACCGCATTCCGAAATCGCATGATCCCGTGAGGTAAACAGGGTGATGTTTTTTCAACATGCATCTCGAATCCCGGTTTCATATGAATTTTAAGTCTCTGGCTGCTATGATCATCTTTCCGGTGGGTCTCGCGCTCCACTTCCAGCGGATCCCCTTGTTTAAAGATATTGGTCCGTGCGGCCATGGCGATTCGGATCTCGGATTGATTGGTCCGGGTTTTTAAAAAATGATATTTTCATCTTCAGGGTAGAATCGGGTGTATATCAGTGTCCAAGGGTCCATCAGTCATTCTTGTTTGGTTTCGAAGCGATAAGCATTCTAAGGAACGTTTCCACCTCGTTTGAATTTTTCAATTGGTAATCAGCCGCCGTAGCTCTGGATTGTTCCATCACGACAATACCGACACCCCGGCCGCTGAGTGACTTAAAGGCATCTTCATCGGTGGTGTCATCTCCCATATAAAGAGGGATGACACGGGATGGATCAGCCTCAACGGAGTCCAGGATGTGAAAAAGGGCCTTGCCTTTATGCCAATCAATGTCCGGCTGAAGTTCGTAGATTTTTTTCCCCTGGGATTTTCGGAGTTTCGGGCTCTCAGCAGCCACAGCATTCACCACACGGACAAGATCCTTCATTTTATCCTCAGGTACTTTTCGATAATGCACGGCAATGGAATATTTCTTACGCTCCACCACGGCATCGGATATGAACTCCAATTTTTCCCGCAGCATTTGTTCGGCCTTGTCGAGCGAGGGTAAAAAGTCCTCGCCTTTTTGAAACGGAGTTTGATCGGCCTCCGTCCCCGAGATCTCGAATCCATGACTTCCCGCATAAATGATGCCCTTGATATTGACCAGGTTTCGGACATCTTCGAGCGCCCTCCCGCTGATGATCGCCACAATGAAATGTCGGGTCAGTTCCCGGAGCGTTTCCTTCATGGAAGAGGGTAGGAGGGCCTTTGCCGGATCATCCACGATGGGGGTTAATGTGCCGTCGTAGTCCAAAAAGACCGCGATTGGCTTATCTCCTGAAACATCCAGGATTTCATCAATGGACTGAAGGGCTGAGGAAATGGAATCCTTGGTATTGTTTTCAATCATGATTTCATTAAAATCCTCTATAATGGCATCCGCGCCATTGTCTTGTAGTTCCTTTTTATGATAGGTCCGGTCCATACCGACAACCAGGGCGAAACCACCCCGTCGACCGGCAGCCATCCCTGAAAGGGCATCCTCAAAAACCACGGCCTTCTCAGGTTGAACATCCAGACGGCTCGCCCCTTCAATAAATATGTCCGGAGACGGTTTTCCCGATAGGTCGAGATTGTGGGCGATCACACCATCCACCTTGACATCGAAAAGGCCCTCAATTCCAGCGAATTTTAATACGGCCGAACAATTCTTGCTGGAAGAGACAACAGCGGTTTTGAAGTCATTTTGTCGGGCTTTCCTCAAGAATTGAACGGCAGGCCCATACACCTCCACACCGCTTTTCCTCAGCAAGGTATGAAATATCTCGTTTTTCAGGTTGCCCAGCCCGCATATGGTTTCTTTTCCCGGCCGGTCATCGCGATCACTGTAAGGCAAGTCGATCTCCCGTGAGTCGAGAATACTTTTCATACCTTCGTAGCGGGGTTTGCCGTCCACATAGCGCCTGTAATCCGCGTCCGGGTCAAACGGTGGCCATTCGCCGTTTTTCGTATTCCGGTATTCATCAAACAATTTTTTTCATGCTTGGGCATGAACCTTGGCGGTCTTTGTGAGAACACCATCCAGGTCAAATATGACGGCTTCATAATCTGAACGGGAAAGTAGGAATTGTTCGGTCTTTATCCTACATATATACGGGTCCCTATATCGTTGATCATTGTTCTCGTTCGATTTTAGCAGTAGTTCGACCTTGACCTTTCGGATTCTTTTGTGATAAACAAATTTTCCAACATTGTCGAGACCTTACCACTGAAGAGTGACGGAATTCAGACTTTTATCCACCACCACACGTTGTGTTTTTTGCCCTTTATCGGCATACGCTTTGATCATGTATTCCCCTTGAGGAAGGCGAACCAGCATCAGAGGACCGTCAACCATAACATTTAATAACTTCCTTCCGTATTGATCTTCAATGGTTACATCGACTTTGGCCAGGTAATTACCCGACTGTGTGGCGAAAATGAGTTTAAGATTATACTCATCCTCCATCTCGATCATTTTCTTGCGCTCATTGATCCCGACGCCGCCAGCAGCATAGGGAATTTCGCCGTCCTTTTTGATTTGAAGGCCGGGACCCACGGCCCATGATGTGCTCAATAATGTGCATACAACACCCGCGATAATGGAAAAGAAAAATATTTCTTTCATTTTTTTCACCTCCTTATTTGATTTTTACATCCCACGGATCGCAATATGGGTTACAACCGGTTCCCTCTCCTTAGTGGTGGTATCATAGCAGACAAGTAACCTGCCATTTCAACTACGTCGAACATCTCGTCCGCTACGACCTAATCGGGAGATTCAATAAACGGTATTTATTTTTCAATTCCCGGAAACCAATAGGTATCGGGAATCCGCCAGGGGCGGGCAAGCCTGACACCTGAAAGCACAATGACCGATTCATGCGTGGCAAAACCGTCCATCTTGGGCAATATTTGATTGAGGGTCTGCTCCCGTTCATCATGACCGCTTCCCAGACTGGTGCCTCAAATCCTTTCTAGCCTCTGATATATCGAACCAACAACGCGATGATCAACACACCCAATAATATCCAAAAAAGGGTCCCCATGGTTATGTAGGTGAATCTTTCCATCTCTTTTTCATGCTCAAAACGTTCAAGCATGTCCAGGGTTTCATGCCTGCCCCGCGGCGCCTTGGGTGGTAGGGAGACTACAAGAATTAGCAACAAAGTAATTCCCACGACGATAAACGCCAGCCAATGAGCACCCCACAAGGTCGGACCAAATGGCGCCAGCCATACTCCACCCGCCCATGTGGCAAAAAAAAGCATGATAAAAACCCAAATAAGGCCCTCTTTTCGTTTTTGTTTTCGGGTAATCCAGGTAAACAGCAAAACCAGAACAAAGGCCACGGCAAAAGCCGTCACGAATTCAATAAAAAATATCATTTTTATCTCCTAGCAACTTTTTTCGTCGAAAAGCTAACTGGAGTTATTAAATAATTTTTTCCCCGAATTGGTAAATGAGGGCGATCCTGTATTTTTAGGGGAACGGATGTGTATGATTGGTTATGAATTGACTTTTTTTCATATATCGCGTTATGAAAGATTATAGGTTCAGAAAGGAAATAAGGGAGCCATGCAAATGCCTTCAGAATCCAAATTCGAGCCGGTCATTTCTCTCAATAAATTAAAGAATCTTATAAAGGTATCTAAAGAGGTACTCTCCGAAACCACTATGGATGGCTTGCTGAAAAAGATTATCGAAGGGGCCTGTGACGTGATCGAATCTCGGATAGGGACCTCTCATTACGGATATGGGGGAAACGCATTCGATGTAAATATTTTCGTGGCAGGTGAAAATATTTCACCTTGTCCCTTGGGTAAGGTTTTTCATGCGGAAAAAGGCGGGATCTATTTGGACCTCATCGAAAGGAGGAAGTCTTTTCGCTTTTCCGATGCAGAAATGCGACGTCACCCGAAATGGTGGGGCCTTCCGTCCGGACATGTGAGTCTTCGCGGGCTTGTCGGCGCCCGCCTGGTGGGACGCGAGGGAGAGCCGAACGGCTTGATCATGCTTTCGGATAAAAAACGAGGTGATTTCACGGAAGAGGATGAGACCTTATTGATACAGCTCGCCGCTATGGCCTCCTTAGGGTTACAGCATATCCAGTCGTGCTTGGAGGCTGAAGAGCATCGGGGTATTTTAAAGGCCCTCATGAAATATATCCCGGAAGGCATTGCCATAGCCGATGCGCCGGACGTGAATATCCGATTAATCAGTGATTTCGGAATGAATATGTTGGAAATGGATGAAAAAAGACTAAAAACAACCTCCGCAAATGAACGGTCTGACCATTTGTCCATGATGCGACCCGGTTCTCTTTTGATTGCAAAAGGAGAGGATGTACCGATGACGCGAGCCGTTCTCCAAGGTGAAGTGATTATGGAAGAGGAATGGATTCTGCAGCGCCGAGATGGTAAAAAATTGACCATTTCAGCCAACGCCGGACCAATCCGAAACCAAGAGGGCGCGATCACAGGTGGTGTGGTAACCTGGCGGGATATCTCTTTTTTCAAGATGTCGCAGGATCTACTCAAGCAGGCCCGGAATGAAATGGAAATCCGGGTCAAGGAGCGAACGGCTGAATTAGAAGCTGTCAACCAAAGGTTAAAAAATGAGATTGAAAGGCACAAAAAGACCTCTCAGGATCTTGCACAAAACACGGAACTTTTAGAAACCGTATTTGCAACCACCCATTTTATGATTGCGTATATGGACAAAGATTTTTATTTTATCAAGGTCAACCAGGCTTACGCGGATATGGCTGGTCACTCGCCGGATTTTTTTGTCGGAAAGAATCATTTTGACCTTTATCCCCACCCGGAGAATGAGGATATTTTCAGAAGGGTTTGCGAAACCGGAGCCCCTTATAACGCTCTCGAAAAACCATTTGTTTATCCGGATCATCCGGATTGGGGAATCACATACTGGGATTGGAGTCTTCATCCGGTTAAGGATGACGCCGGTAAAGTCATGGGTCTGGTGCTGGGGCTTGTGGATGTGACGGATCGAAAGGTGGCACAGAACGCCCTCCAAGAGAGCGAAAGAAAATATCGGGAACTCCAAGAAAACAGTCTGGACGGGTTTGTTCGCACTTCCATGAAAGGGATTTTTATTGAATTCAACCGGGTTTTTACGGATATGCTGGGATACACGGATGAAGAATTACACCAATGCACTTATCAGGAGATCATGCCTGAAAAGTGGCATCATATGGAAGCGGCTATGATCCGAATGCTCCTTAAAGACGGGTATACACCGTTATACGAAAAAGAATATATTCGGAAGGACGGGACGGTTTTCCCCATCGAGATCAGGAGCTATTTGACTCGCGATCAAAATGGTCAACCTCTGGAAAAATGGGCCTTTATCCGGGATATAACCGATAGAAAACGCACGGAAGAACAATTGGATATGTATCTGAAGCGACTTGAAGAGAGCAATAAGGAACTCCAGGAATTCGCCTTTGTCACTTCTCATGATCTGCATGAGCCGCTTCGAAAGATTCAGACCTTTGGAACTCAACTCTTGGACAAACATGCCGAAAATCTTGATCGTCAAGGTTTGGACTACCTGACCCGGATGGTTAATGCCTCCACCCGAATGCGCACATTGATCGATGCCTTGTTAAACTATTCCCGTCTTTCCACGAGGGAAATGCCTTACGAATCAGTCTCTCTGATGGAGGTTATGAATGTGGTTCTTTCCAATTTGGAGACTCGAATCAAAGAAACCGACGCCTTGATTGATGTGGGGGAGTTGCCCGTCATCGAGGCCGACCGTCAACAGATGATTCAGTTGTTGCAAAATCTCATTGGAAACGCCCTCAAATTCAGCAAAGAGGATGTACCACCTATCATCAAGGTCTATTCGAAACATATAAAACCGAAGAAGGCACAGCGAAGAAAGCATGATACGCCTCGTGAGAGTTGGGAGGTGTATGTGGAAGACAATGGGATCGGATTTGATGAAAAATATGTCAGCCGGATATTTCAACCGTTCCAACGTCTTCACGGCCGGTCAGAGTATGACGGCGTGGGCATGGGTTTAGCCATATGCAGAAAAATCATCGAACGACATCAGGGCATGATTAAGGCAAAATCCGCTCGCGGCAAAGGTTCCGTTTTTGTCATAACGCTGCCCGTTAAGCAGCCTGATCAAGAGGAGACCGTATGAGCAAGCTGAAAAAGCGCTTTACGGTTCTTATCGCCGACGACGATGCAGATGATTGCGTTCTCATGCGGGAGGCATTTAAGGAAAATCAATTTTCAGGTGATCTGCATTTTGTAAATGACGGCGTGGAGGCATTACAATTTCTGAGAAGTGAAGGGGAGTACGAAAATCAAGCCGTAGGGGAGTTGCCGACACTTTTTTTGCTGGACCTCAATATGCCTAAAAAAGACGGGCGTGAAGTCCTTTTCGAGATAAAAAAGGATTCGAGATTAAACCGAATTCCGATCATTGTCCTGACCACTTCCAAGATGCCGGAAGACATCACCATCTGTGAGGAATTGGGTGCTGCGTCGTATATAACCAAACCCGCCTCATATAAAGAGCTGGTCCGAATCGTTAAAGATTTGGAGCCATACTGGCAAGGGGATGGAATGGATAGGACTTGAATGATGAATCCTCACCGGGTCATATTGCTTCGGCTATAAAACTGATTCTCAAAAAAAAATAAGATACGCTAACATGTCATTATCACCGGATTTAAAGATTTTTGGAAATCGACATGAATATGGTCGCGCCCTTCTTTTTTCCGGACTCCGCCCAGACATCACCGTGATGCCGTTCGGCAATCTCCTTGACTATGGCCAGACCCAGGCCCATGCCTTCGGGCTTCATGGATCCAGCCTGCTTTTCACGAAAAAATAAACCGAAAATTTTTTGAGGATCATCTTCACGCAATCCGTCTCCATCATCCTGAACGGCGATAACATGTTGATCGGGCTGTGAATGATAATGAATGCTGATTCGACTGAGACCGTCTCCGCCATATTTCAGAGCGTTATCAACCAAATTACGCAGAGCGCGTATAAGGGCCAGCTTATCCGCCCGGACCACCTGACCGACTTCCGGCTCCCGCCATGATATATCCCTTAATTCGAGTTGGAGGGAAAACTCTTCGCGGATGATCTGAAATATTTCCTTTAAAGTGACATCTTCAAAAGAGATCGGATTTTCTTTGGCCGTCATATAAAGATTAATATTTTTTACCAGGATCGCAACCTGCTCCGCCGCGCCTCTAACAAGGTCACAGTAACGTTTGCCCTTCTCATCCAGCTGGTTTGCATATTCATCAGAAAGTCGTTTTGTAAGACCATACATGGCGATCGCGGGACTCTTCAGATCATGGGCCACGGAATAGGCGAAGCGTTGAATCTTTTCGGAGCTCTTTTTAAGTCGATTGTTCGCATCTGCCAGTTCTGCTGTACGTTCGATTACTTTTTGTTCCATCTCCCGATAGGCCGCCTCCAGATCCATTTTGGCTTTTGAACGTTCCATGGCGTAGCGAATGGAACGTTCTAAAAGCGAAGGGCTTAATTGGTCTTTTACCAGGTAATCCGCGGCTCCTTCCTGCATGGCAAGCAGGTCTATGGAATACTCACCTTTCCCGGTCAAGAAAATGATAGGGATTTGCCATCCTTCGGTTTTTGCCGTTTTTAGTATTTCCAATCCGATATGGTGGCCGAGGCGGTAATCCAAGAAACAGACATCATGGATTTGATTTTTCAGGACGGCCAAAGCGTCATCGAATCGAGATATCCAATCAATTTGAAAATCAAATCCCTTGATAGATTGAAGAAAGTCTCTGAACAGGATGAAATCATCATCATCATCTTCTATCAGGAGGATCTTCAGGGGACCTTGATGTTGCTTGGATAAATCCGGGCCGTCTAAATTTTGAATAAAGTCAAATTCCATTTTATTTGTAAAAAGCCAAGCGTCAATATTGGAGCAGATAGGATTATTAATCTGTAATCTATTAAAAAATACACTCTTCCAATTCGGTTGAAAATAGGGTCAATCCTGTATTTCACAAAAAAGTGGGAAACAATATGGATTAATACAGGATGGACGGTATTGCCGGTGTTGATTTTTTTGTAAAGAATATGAAGGATATGACTTCATGCAAAGTGAAAATTTGGTCACCCCAAGGGGAAATCATTGATAAGTCGCTCGGAGGTTTTCCATGGAAAAATTATTTGGACCATTTTATGTTATCATTCAGCCCGTTTCATTTCTGTTCGGCGCATTTATCCTTGGTCTTATTGTTTATTTTATCCTTATAACGATTATAAAACCGTTGATACGCCAAAGCAAGACCTCATTGGATGATCATATAGTCTACTATTGTCGGAAGCCTGTATTGGCGCTTATCCTGATTATCACCATCCATCTTGTCATTCCGCTTACCCATTTGCCTTCGGCCTTGGTTGTCTTCATGAACCAGTTGCTGAGTATCTTGATGATCCTGACAATAGCCTTTTTGGTTATTCGTTTGACCAAGGCGTTAGAGACATTCTTTCTGGAAAAATATGATGTCCAGATCCAAGATAATCTCAAGGCCCGGGCCGTGCACACCCAGATTAGAATTCTAAAACAGATTATTTACGCCGTTGTGACGGTGTTGGCCCTTGGGATGATACTCATGACCTTTCCCAAAGTACGACAGCTCGGAACCAGTATACTGGCATCCGCTGGTATCATGGGGATCATCGTGGGGTTTGCCGCCCAACGTTCAATTGCCACACTCCTGGCCGGGATACAGGTCGCCATCACTCAACCGATCCGGCTGGATGATGTGGTGGTGGTTGAAAATGAATGGGGCAGGATTGAAGAGATCACATTGACCTATGTGGTGGTCCGCATATGGGATCAAAGGAGATTGATGCTCCCGATTACCTATTTTTTGGAAAAGCCCTTTCAAAACTGGACAAGGGTATCCGCCGAGATTCTGGGGACCGTGTTTTTATATGTGGATTACTCCGTCCCGGTTTTTATCGTCAGAAAAGAGCTTGAACACATTTTAAGTCAGAGTGATTTATGGGACCGTCGGACCTGTGTCCTCCAGGTCACCAATACCACGGATCATTCGGTCGAACTTCGGGCACTCATGAGCGCGTCGGATTCATCCAAAGCATGGGAACTTCGATGTCTGGTGAGAGAACGACTCGTGGATTTTCTACAAAAGAAATACCCCGGCTGCCTGCCCAGGGTGCGCGCTCAGATGGAAAATGTCCAAGAACCGATATATTAGGCATTGAGACCATTTATTACGGGATGGAGGATATCGGGATCTCATTAACTGTCTCATCTTTTGCAATGATTGTATCACTGGATTTTTTTGAAGACATCATATTCAGTTGATTTGTTACATGCCAAACCCCAAGGGTGTTTTCGCTGTCTTGTGTGGCGGCTTTTTTAGCCCTTAGGCTGCCCACGCATCCTGACAATACGACCCTGCCATGATCGATGGACAGAGTATGCGCGGATCATATATGAATGCCTCTTTTAAGGTTCTCCAAATTTTATCGTCCGATTCCAAAGCATATTCCAGAGTCCTCCGTATTTCATCGTACCGTCGCCAATCAATCTCTATTTTACTAATATCTACAGATGAAACGCTGGTCACCCAAGCGTCTTCATATGCCCGATGTCTCTCAGCAGCGCTCCCCACAATACCTTCAAGCATGACCTTTCCTTGATTCACCTTGACATCCACAAGCGTTTCATCCATCCAGACATCCCAGTATAACCGACCTTTGATCTCGGTTTTTATCTCATGATCCGGCCGGTTCATTTTAGGGTACACCTTGATCTTGTTTTGGACTTCTTTGACACCTCTGATTCCCTCAACCGCGTATATGCACAGCCGTGCCTCCTGCCAGGAATCAACCATTCCTTCTAGTGTCACAATCCCGTTTACGACCTGAGCCTGGATCTCATACAGCTCAATTACGGGATGGTTCAATAAGGTCCGGCGGATATCCCTCAGAATATCCGGATCTGAACGAAATTCCGCTTCCAATTCAATCGTATTGATAACGGACCGCACACCTTTTACGGATCGGGCTACTTCCTCGGCCCGTTTTTTAGACAAGATATTGTTCACTGTGCCTTGCAGTTTCACGATTCCATTGATTGTGTATACTTTTAAGGTCTGAATCGAGATTCCGGGATCGTTTCTCAGTTCTCTCAGGACAACACGGATTACGGCCGCGCCTTCCAACCCCTTTGCCGCATGGCAAAGAGATGAACCCAATAGAAGACTGCACAGCCCCATAAAAAGATAAGTGATCGGCTTAGGGTATCCCAACCCGGTCCTTGCCGTTATTGGAGGTTTCATTAGATGTTCCTTTTTTGAATCATTTTCAATAGTTGTCTGGTGGGGATTTTATGAAATCATTCTTTTTTAAAAATGGGGTTGACCCTGTATCTTTGGTTCGTGCATTCCCTATATTTTAAAGAGGAAAGGAACTCCCGGGGAAGGGTTATCTGATAATGAATAAGACGCGGTGTCGGTTCTAGAGGTTTAGGACCTGCCTTTTATAGAAAAATGCGGTTTTTGAATAGGGGAAAGAAAACAGGATCATGATATGTGGTTTATTGATACAGGATGAACCTTATTGAAGGACATAACTGTGAATCATAAAATTGGGAATGGGATTCATTAGATTGAGGGGATTTATATTTATTACTGATAAAGATAAGAAGAAGGGAAAAAATGTTGTCGGTAACGGATTCAGCCAAGGAGAAATTGAGAGAGGCACTTGAAAATGAAAAAGTTGACGATGGCACTTTTGTTCAGATAGCAACATCCTTTTCAACGCCCGGTGGAATCGGCTTTGTTTTGGATAAAGGAAAAAAAAGGGATAAAATGATAAAAGATGGAGACGGTGACAAGTTTTTTCTGTTGGGGTCCGATATTCACACCGTTCTTACCGGTATGATCCTGGATTACAACAATTTAAGAAATGAGGAGATGCAATTTACGATTATGGAGCTTTAATGGATTTTTATGTTTCGGGGGCCTTCCAATCTTCGTCGTGGGTTTTTCATTTTTCCAGTCCGAGCATGGTTTTACGAGTTTTGGTATAAAGATCCCGGAATATATTGTTAGGGTCTGTATGTTTTTTTACCCGGTCATAATTGTCCTTGTTCCATATTTTCCAGAAATCCTCTTCCCTGTAATAATTGCCGGCAATCAGGGTTTCCAGGCCTCCGATTTTTAATAATTCATCCTCTATTATTTCATGATAGTGGGTACCGTTTCTTTTTTTCAACCCATAAATAGCTATATCCAGAAAAAGCGGCTCTTGGGCTTCATTAAAATAATCTTGCGCAACCCATTGATAATGTCTGGTTTTATACGGTACGCACCATAGAGGGAAGTGGCCTATCTTTTTTTCATACCATTTCAAAAAATCGCTGCTTCTGGAAAATGGAATGAAGGTATCCAGTGTGAAAGGGATGGCTTTGGGTGGGATCCAACGGTGGAACTTTTGGGCGAATTGCAGGGATGCGGTGGAGCTTTGAAATTTTCGAAAAAGCAACCGACCCAAAAAGCTTTTCGGCCTGACATGGGTGAGGCCCTTATCATATCGAAAAAAATAGTCCGGTGTCTTTAAAAAATCTTCTTGGCGCGTGGCAGTGCTTTGAAAATAGACCTTGGTCCAATTGTAGTTATTTGTGTAAGGGGCTTGATTCGTAAAGTAGGCAAGGCTTAGGACATATTCTTGCGGTGAGTGGATGATACCATCCATAAAATCAACGTCTTGTTTTTTAAAATGTCCCCATATGGCCTTTTGATAATCTTTCATATTCGAATATTTTTCATACTTTACTCTCACAAAAGGTTCGGCCGGTGTTAATTTGAATGTCAATTGAGATATGATACCCAGGGTTCCGAAAGTGCCGTGGACCATTTCGAAAATAAGTTGATTTTTGTTTTTGGGTGTACAATGCAGTATTTCGCCCTCTGCCGTGATGATTTCATATTCCATGCAAGAGTCGTGAAACCCGCCGTATTTGTAGGACATGGATTCTATGGAACATCCGGCTACCGCGCCGCCGATGGTGATGGTCTTTAGTTCAGGCACCGTAAAAGGGACAAGTCCGTATTTCAGGGTCGCCTTAACCAGATCGACAAAGGTTACGCCCGGCTCCGCGATACAAACCCGATCTACCGGATCAATCTCGAGGATGGCATCGAGGTCACTGATATCTATTTTTTCATCTTGACGCCTCTTGTCCCCGGGCTTGGGAACCTCATGGGATACCGTTTTTTTCCGGAGCGATACTGGGTTGGATTTTTTACGTTTTTTTAATTGTTCGGCAATTCGTTCTATTTTTTGATCATGAGGGCGCATAGTCATGTTTCATACCTATCCTAAGATCCTTTTACAAGGATCTGAAAGAAGATGCCTTGAATTTTAAGATAGATGAAAATCTTTCCTGTTTTTTCAAGAGAGACAAGGTTATACAAAAACCGGGAAAACGCGACCTCTCTATATTCCATTTTCCACATAAATGACCGATATGAACGGCATTTGAGTTAAGATTAACAAACTCATTTGGTTAAGATCAATAGGTTCGATCATGTATTTTAGGCGCTTCAACATCGTTAAAATACTGGATGAACCATTTTCGGTAAAATCGGTTTGAAGATCCCTTCAGGGAGATATAATCAAAAGTTGTGTTTAAGAGTTTAGGCGGTGTATCCTCTGGGTAATTGTACCACCAATAACCCAAATCCAATAAAGAAAGGATACACCGACCATGCCCAAAGATAACGTAATCCAATTAAAAAAGCCAGAGCAGTTTGTTGATGACCCCATAACCGATATCTTACGATCAGGAGCCAAGAGATTGCTGGCAGAAGCCTTGGAAGCCGAAATAGAATCCTTTATAAGGCAGTACAGGGATCTGAAAGACGATCTCAACCATCTGAGAGTCGTCCGTAATGGCTATCTCCCTGAGCGGGATGTCCAAACGGGAATCGGCCCCGTACCCGTTAAAGTACCCCGCGCTCGAGATCGTCAGTCGGAACAAGATTCAGAACCGATTCAATTTACATCCTCCATATTGCCCAAATATATGAGGAAAACCAAGAGCATAGAAGAATTGATTCCATGGCTCTATTTAAAAGGCATCTCCACGAATGATTTCACTGAGGCATTATCAGCCTTAGTGGGGAAGGATGCCCCTGGATTATCCGCCCCAACCATCGTCCGTTTAAAAACCATCTGGGAAGAGGATCTGGAGAAATGGCAAAAACGGGATCTGTCTCATAAGCGCTATGTCTATATTTGGGCTGACGGGGTTTACTGCAATGTGCGCATGGAAGAGAGACAGTGCCTTCTGGTCATAATAGGAGCCACTGAAGATGGTAAAAAGGAACTGCTCGCCCTTGACAGTAACTCAAGATAAAATTACAAATGGTATTTGATCGATTAGAAGCCCTAATCGAACCTATTTTTAAAGATGATCCCGCGAGTGACTTGATAGCAGAAATCTTTTTGCTTGGGGAAATATAGTTTACATCTGGTATTGTTAATATTTAGGGATGGTCAAAAATTATGGATAGAAAAAATCCTTGGTTTTTTAATAGGCAGGTCACCATTCCCACAATAATACACCGTTAATATTGGGTTTAAACGCAGAACAAAGCCAATGGAGATCCTTGCAGGAGAGAGGTCCTGTTATATGCTTCTTGCCTTTGTATGTTTGAAAATGAAAATATATTAGAGATCGAAACGTATAGGAAAAGTTACTGAGAACCTGCTTTTCTTCAAATAATTGGCAGAAAATAATCTCACACAAAATAATTGACAATACTGCCCCTGCGGAGATAACAAGTAAAAATTATAAGATTTGAAGGGGGTCATGCTTTAGAATACGATAATTCAATAGTAGACACTTTTCTAGAATAAGGGGGTACGGAATTATGCTAAAGGGTTACACTAATAGGGTTGCATATGTTGATTTGACCACAGGTAATATCTCTTACGAACAAATAGATGAAAACAATGCAAGAAAATACATTGGCGGTGCTGGCTTAGCAGCAAGGATACTCTGGGATGAAACAACCCGTGAAACAGATGCTTTATCCCCTGAAAGCCCACTGATACTTATAACCGGCCCATTAACGGGTACTGTCGTTCCTAGTAGCTGTAAGTATATACTTGCCGGAATCTCCCCGCTAACCAATATCTGGGGTAATGCCCATGCTGGTGGCAGTATAGCCGATCATCTGAGGCATGCCGGATTTGATGGCATAGTGGTAAAAGGTCAGGCAAGCAGGCCGGTATACATCTGGATCCATGACCAGGAAGCGGAAATCCGCGACGCTAGTCATCTATGGGGCAAGGACACTTATGATACCACCGACATAATTAGGGGAGAGACAAATAAGAAGGCCGGCGTAGCTACTATCGGCCTGGCTGGTGAGAGGTTAGCCAGGATTGCTGGGGTTTTCAATGATGGAAGGGAAGGGAAAGCTGCCGCCCGATGTGGTCTTGGGGCATTGATGGGGTCAAAAAAACTGAAGGCTATCGCGGCAGTGGGAACTCTTCCTATTAGTGTCTTCGATGTAAAGAAGTTAAAAGATGTTGTGCAGACAATGCTTCTCAAACACCCACCGCGAAAGCTCGAAAAAGCACCTATAGAGCACGACGAAGAGTCGCGTGTGTATCAATTTTTTGGCTTGGGCCGTGTGCCGGTTAAAAACCGCTCGGAAGGAATTTTTGATCCTGGAAAGATATATTGTAAGCCTAAGTCAGCGGCGAAAACAAGGTATTGCAACCGTTGCCCCTATGGTTGTGGGCATAATTACCTTACGGAAAGTGGAGAGAGAGTTTTCGCTTGGGAAGCATGGGGCCCCTTGGGCACGAACTGCATGATAGCTAATCCCGAAGCCTTGCAACAAGCATTTAGCCTTTGCCAGAGATATGGTATAGACGTAATATCTACCGGATCAACCATAGCTTTCGCTATGGAATGCTTTGAGAAAGGGCTGATTACGAAGAATGATACTGATGGTGTTGAGTTAAACTGGGGTAATCATGAGGCAATGATTGAGATGGTGAGGAAGATAGGCGAGAGGGAAGGTTTTGGGAAGTTACTGGGGGAGGGAGTAAGGAGAGCCGCGGAACGAATTGGCGGCATTGCCTCTGAATATGCGTTACAGATGAAAGGACTAGAGTTTCCGGCTCATGACCCAAGAATAAGTCCGACCTGGTCTTTGAGGTATGCCACTGGAAGTATTGGAGCTGCGCATATGGAACCCCTCCAGGCAGAGGAGTTGGAGGGCATTGGTATCCTGCCTGGCCCATGTCCAGAACTGGGATACCCTTCTCTCTTGGACCGTTTTGAAGAAAAGGGGAAGGGTATCGTGGTAGCAAAGGGGCAGAACCTTGGAGCCCTGCTAGATTCTCTTACCATCTGCATCTTTCTATGGCAGACGGCTGGGGTGAGGCAGCCTGCGATTTATCTGGACCTGTTAAATAGTGCCACCGGGCTGGATATGCATGTGGATGAGTTTTTGCTTGCTGGTGAGCGTATTTTCAACTTGAAACGCATGTTTAATGTAAGACGTGGCATAAGCAGAAAGGATGACATATTGCCGGCGAGGTTTCTCACTAGTAGACTAGAAGGGGGAACTCAGGGATATATTCCTAACCTTGGATTAATGCTAAATGAGTATTATTCATTCAGGGGCTGGAGTGAGGAAGGTATACCAACTAGGGAATGTCTTTCTAAACTTGGTTTGGAGGAGTGCCTTCCCAGAGTATTAATCTAGTGTTTGAGGGGATATTGAGCCTGAAATTTATAAAATCCAATTTTGGATTCCGCCGAGGAATGAGCCAAAACCAAGCTATTAGGCATTACAAAGCATAATGGTAGGGTCTACGAGTAATGTGTATTTATAGATCTAAAGAGGTTCTTTGACGAGATCCCTCACGACCTTATACTTAAACTCATCCGCAAGAAAACCTCGGATGAGCAATTTGTACCGCTGATTGCTAAAGCGTTAAAAGTAGGGCTTTTGGTGGAAGGGAAGTATGAGAAGACAACGAAAAAATGCTCGCGAGGCTGCCTCCTATCACCAATAGTATCAACCCTAGTCCTGAACAAGCAGGACCAAGAGTTAGAGAAAAGAGGTCATCCATTTTGCTAATGGACATAGGCTTTCTGGTTTTACTAAAATTGGAGAGGGCTGCGAATCGGGTAATGGAAGGGATAGTAAATTAACTGGAAATGGAACTGAATATTCCTGTAAACAATGAGAAGAGTAATGTGGCCTAATAAAAGATGTACCATTTCTTGGATTCCAAATCTTGAGAGGAAAGGTCCGGAAAAGTGGTAAAGCTTGGACTAAATTTCAAAATACGGCCCGAAACTTAACGCGGAGGAACAATCCTTTGTCCATGTAACAGATTATCATTGATTTCAATGAATATCTTAGGGGATGGGCTTCTTACTCCAGGCTCCAGGAGTTTAATGAAGACCATTGGAGAAATTAATAGATGGATACGTCGTAGACTAAGGTCTGTGCAACTGAAGAAATGGAAGAACCCAAGAAAATTCCAACGAGTTATAATAAAGGCTGGTTTAATGTACTAAGAAGCTCAAATGGTCTTGGTCAAGATAAACAAATGGTAATCTGTTAATAAAAAAGAGATTCGCTTTGTATTGAATCTTGAATTTTACTAAAGGCAGGGATTAATATTCCATGATCATTTTATTTGGAAACCTCTTGAATTATCATTATTCAGTCACTAATTGAAAAGCGGCTTTCCTGGCAGGCGCGAACAGTCCTGAAGGGAGAGGATTGCCTGAAAAGTCATTTTCTACCAGATTTACTAGATTAGGTGATCGAATATAAATATTAGAGTGCCAATTAGTTTCCTAGATACCCCAGGCAGTTAGATATCTCTATAGCACATCGCCTTAATGGGGGAATCACCTCTTTTATTTTTGCTGTAGTCAGGCGAGTAGAAGGTGCTATTATACTCACTGATCCCACGATATGGTATTCTGTTTCCATTATAGGCACGGCTACACTTTTCACGCCTTCAGAACGCTCACCTTCCTCGAATGCATAGCCACGTTTTTTAGTGAGTAAAAGGTCTTTCTTTAAACTTTCAAAATTCGTTATAGTCTTATTTGTGAAAGGAACTAAACTTACTTGTTTTCGATACTTTTCTAATTGTTTTGCTGAAAAATTTGCTAACATGGCTTTACCGCTAGCGGTACAATATAGGTCTACATTTATGTCATCTTGAAAATAGATATTTAGGATATGCTTGGATGATATTTTGATAATATGTCGTGCAATAAATCCATCTAAAATGTCGAGGGCTAACGATTCATCTACTTCTTTAGAAAGTTGCTCTATGTAAGGCCTAGCCAAGTCTCGAAGCATTATCTTTCGTTTGGACATATTGTTATAGGTGTAAAACTTCAACCCTAGAGAATATTTACCTCTCTTGCCAGCTTGTTTTAGATAACCTTTACGGACCAATGCTAAAGCAATTCGATTAGAAGTCGAAGGATGTTGTCCGCTCAGTTTAGCAATTTCAGATACACTAAGCTCTCGTTCATCATCTTTTAAAAAGATTTCCAAAATATCAAAAACTGAATCAACTGTTTTCATAGAACTCTCCATTTCGTATAATTATTATATATAACATTTTAGTTCATACCTGAATTTTGCACATAAACCACCATTTCGGCGATTCCAAACCGATAAAAATTTTCCTATCGAAACTAATCGGTGGCCATTTTA
>JAFGGA010000175.1 GCA_016930835.1 Deltaproteobacteria bacterium | reverse complement strand
TCACCATATCGGTAATATGCCTGCGGGTCAAAATCACTCCAACTTCGCTTTATAGTCAGGCTTTCGGCGCCTCGCTACGGTAATTGGTACAAGATTCAGGTATTAACCGTCTCATAATTATCAACACTCCAGTCATTCCGGCGAAGGCCGGAATCCAGTGGCTTTTCAGCGCGATTAACCGTAAATACTGTTATGAGACGATTAATAACTCTATTCTCTCCTCATTACCTTATGAATGGCCTTACTCAGCTTCGCCATGGTGTAGGGTTTTCTGAGGAAGGCCGCGGGTTTCATCTGTTGTAGGTCTAACTTGTTGATCAGATCACTAAAACCGGATGAGATAATCATCGGGATTTCGGGGCGTATGGTCCTGATCTTCTCAGCCAAACGAACGCCGCTCATCCCGGGCATGGTTAGGTCCGTGATGACAAGGTCAAAAGAGCCTGGGTCTTGTTGAAAAAGCATCAAAGCCTTTTCCGGATCTGTTTTCGTGATTGGTGAATACCCAAGCCGATCCAGCATTTCTCGACCGACATTCACCACTTCATCTTCATCATCCACAAAGAGGATCCGTTCACCCATTCCCTTAAATATCTTATCCGGGCTCGCGGATTCGGAAATGGCTGCACCGGCATAACATGGAAGTAAAATCTCGAAGACGGCCCCTTTGCCGACCATGGAATCAACACGGATAATCCCGTTATGATTTTTTACAATGGCATAGCATTGGGTTAACCCCATGCCCGTTCCCTTGCCCAGCGCTTTTGTGGTGAAATAGGGTTCAAAGATTCTCTCCATGGTATTATGATCCATCCCCCGACCCGTATCCTTAACACGCAGACAGATATAATCACCCTCTCCCATATCTGGATATTTCGCAACCGCATCGGCCTTCAATTCCATTTTTCGCAACTCTATACGGATTTTACCCTCGTCATTCATGGCATGCGCGGCATTTGCACATAGATTCATGATCAACTGGTGGACCTGAGTCGAATCCGCCAAAACGGTTTCATCAGTATGTATGGCGGTCTCGATTTGGATGCTCGCCGGTAGAGAAACCCGGAGCAATCCAAGGGCTTCCTCAACCACACTCCGAATGTTGATGGGCAATTTTTCCGATGCGCCTTTCCGGCTGAAAGAAAGGATTTGATTCACAATATCTTTAGACCTTAAGACGGCTTTTTGCGCCTGCAAGATATATTGCCTGCCGGAATGGTCCTGGGTCATATCCAGAAGGGCCAATTCAACATTTCCTAAAATGATACTTAATAGATTATTGAAATCGTGCGCAATGCCCCCTGCCAAGGTACCGATCGCTTCCATCTTGTTCTTATGATGCAACTGATTTTCCAATTGACGCAGGAGAGTGATATCCCTTAAAAAATTTAATGTGGCCGGTCTTCCCTCCCAATTGATCAACACGGCATTGTTCTGAGCCCATAATTCATCACCAAACTTTGTGTGTATCCGCAGAGAATAAACCTGCGGGACGGATAGGCCATTCATCCGATTGAAATATCGCTTGGTAATGCCTTCCAAATCCTCCTCATGTATGAATAAGATGAAGGGTTTTTCGATCAGTTCATCTTTGGTGTAACCTGAAATATTGAACGTTGCTTGATTGGCGAATTTAATGACCTCATCCTGAATAATAATGATGGCATCATTGGCATTGTCCACCAGAAGACGGTATTTTTCTTCACTCTCCCTTAAAGCCTTTTGGACTTCTATGCGTTCTGCGATCTCTTTTTCAAGTTCAATATTGACGTCACTCAATTCATTGGTGCGCTCATGAACCAGGTTTTCCAGATTATTTTTATGGTCTTTCAATTCCTCTTCAATCCGTTGTCGTTCCTCAATCTCTTGCCTTAATTCTTCATTATAGCTTTCCGCGCGATCCTTCGCTTGTTGGAGGTGCCTGACCAAGTCTTCATTCTCGAATTTAAGCGTTAATGATAAGTGGTGGGATTCCGTCACCCGCTTCGCTGAAAAAAACATGAGGACAAAGAATAGCGTGGACATTGTCCCCATGGCGATATGGATATCATCCCATATGAAAAAAAAGCGTAAAATAACGGGAAGAAAGGCCGGAAAGGTGAAACAAAAAAAGGTCATTAAATTAACGGCGAATGTACCGGCCATACCGGCCACCATACCGCCTAAAACAAATGCAAGGAACACCTGATGGGCTATGGACTCGGTGGGGAAAAGAAAGACGCCGGCCGAGCCCCAGATGATCCCTGAAAAAGCCATATTCACGTTAAACCAGTTATTCCAGTAGCGTGCCTCCATGGGAATACGGGATGAACGACGATATCTATAAATGAATGAGGCCCGGAATACGAATATCCCAAGGAGTGTAGCTAACCAGGGGATTACGGGTAATGCGGGGCTCATCCCCTCCAGTATAAAAGCAAGAATAAAGGCATTGATTAAAGTTGCAACCAGTCCGATGGGTGCGTTTGAATATAATTGTTCGACCTTTTCCGCAAATATCTTTTCATCCCTGGTATATTCGGTTATGGGTGTATCAGTATGTGACACTTTGAAAATATGATCCTTTCCAGACGGGGAAATCGAATCATGCTCAGCCAAGATATTATCATTTTGTAACAGTTTAGCTTTTTGAAAATTACGTGATACAAGGCTGGATTCCGTGACTTGATCACGGAATCCACAATTGGTTTGATTTTTCAAAGAGCTAAACTGTT
>JAFGGA010000174.1 GCA_016930835.1 Deltaproteobacteria bacterium | reverse complement strand
TCATCTTGAAATTCTTCATGGAAGATGAGCCAGCTCATTTCTCCATAATTTGGTCTGTCTTTAGCTCCACCCATAAGTGCGTATGGTGATAAATTGGGTGAGCTAAGTCAATAATCCATTTTAAAATTATGTGACAGAAGGCAATTTGTCGAAATCATAGCACTAATAGATTGAAAAAGTGGTTGGCGAATTATTCTTTAACTTCTTTACCTCTTCACGAAGATTGAATTCGGCTCTCGGCCTAAGTGGGTTTTATTTTTAGATATACTGATGAATGGATTTTTGATGGCAAGTGACTGGATTTTTTGATCATGTTGCAGATCTTCGGAATATAAAATCGAACAATCTATTTGAAGTGCTGCCGCAATAATTAGCGAATCATAGAATGAAAATTTCCATCTCTCGAATATTTCAAGAGACTTTTTATACAAGTCAATTGACGCAAAAACTTCACAGAGAGGTGTTAAGACGGCATCAAGGTATTGTAGACTATCCGGTATTGCCAGTGGGGGATCAAATCTTTGAGAGGAAACATTCATGAACTCTTGAATGACTTGAAAACTGATAAAGCCGGTTTGTTCCTGTAAGGCCTCATGTATTAATTTACGAGCAATTTTTTGTTTTTCCGTCGCTATTGTGTCAAAAGAATAGACAAATATATTTGTATCGATAAAATACTTATCTCTCATTCATCTCTTCCCGTGTGTAATGCTTATTGGGCTTCGCATAATTTAGCTTTTCCATTAATGCCTCATAATCATTTGAATTGAAACCTAAATTCGTGTATTTTTCAAGCCACAATCTAAACAGAGCATTTAATGTAGAATGTTCAGATTTTGCCTTTTTTCGAGCCTTACGAATCAAATGTTCGTCGGCGCTGAGAGTAATATTTTTCAACATTTTCCTTCATTTCTCCTATTCAATTGATTAGCTACACTGCCATAGTGTACACAACTAAACTTATTTTTTCAATTTTTTTTCACTATTCTATGATTCCTAATGGATGGAACAACATCACGATGCTATCAGAATAACTTTAATTTCAAATAGTATAAAATTTTCGGGAGCTTAAATCTGTAAGTCCAATGACTCAGGCGAGTTTAGGAATGGGTTAATGACACAGACGGAGCCGAGTATTTGATTCTCTTGGAGATCTTCAGTTAAAAGATAAGTACAGCCTCCAATTTGAGCTGCAGATACTATTAATGAGTCCCACCAGGAAAGTTGAAATTTATCTATATTTTGCCATGCACGTTTGATTACATCAGCTTTGACAGGTATAGGATTCCATACAAAGAGCGACTCTATATCTTCACGAGCTTTTTGAGGTTCCATCCCTGGTTGCAGTTTGGTTGTTACTATCGAATAGAACTCTTGTAGAACTTGAAAGCTTAATCGCCCTGCTTTAGAGGTCCATAACTGCCTCATCCAGTGCATTGCTTGGGGCTGTTTTTCAGTTTCAGAAGCATCTCTACTATATACGAGTATATTTGTATCGACGAAAATCTTATCGCTCATGGAGTTTTTCACGACTTGGATATTTTGTTCCAGGTTCCTTTACCAAACTGGGTGGTTTTGAAATGTAATCTTGCATAGATGCGTGGTAGGTTTCATCAGCGATCATTTTTTCTCTTAACATTTCACCTACAAGCCGAGAAACACTGGTTTCCCTTTCTGCAGCGCGAATGCGAGCCCAGGCAGCTACTTTTTCATCAAGTGTAATGGTTACATTCTTCATGAACACAATAATAGTGCTACACGAATTTCGTGTCAAGAAAATTCAGATTATTTAAAAGTGAAAAAAGAGATCAGGCCAATCATCCTCAAAAAAAATCTCTAAGGATATAGAATGATATGGCATGTCTTCCCTTGACATAGAAATCGAAATTACCTTATGTTACTTGAATTCATCAGAAAAACCCATCTAGAGCCTTTTGTTTAAGTTTTTATCGGATTCAGACGATTAATGAACAAAACTTGAGGAGAAAAAATATGTACAGCCGATACCTTTCCATAACCTTTCTTATGCTGTTTTTTATTGCAGCTTGCGTCACTGATCCAGCCACCCAGGGAACGAAAAATTCCCCGGCTATGCCGTTGGCCGGTGAAATCCGGAGGCCTTCATGGGTCAACACACGGCCGGTTGATCCGTTTTATTATACGGGCATCGGTATTGCACAAAAGATGGGCGCGGAGAAAGATTACCGGCAGGTTGCCAAGGACACGGCCCTTCGGGATCTGGCATCTGAGATTACCGTGAATATTTCAGGGGAATTCATCTCCAATATCGTGGAACAATCCGGCATGGTGGAACAGGACGTCAGATCATATGTCCGATCTTCCACGGAAGCCAGCCTGGAGGGATACGAGTTGGTGGATACCTGGGAAGATAGTCGCGATTACTGGGTCTATTATCGCTTATCCAAAGATTATTATCAGAACCTTAAGAGACAAAAGCTTGAGAAAGTCATCAGTCTCGCCATGGATATGTTCAAGAACGCCCGGACCAATGAACAACAGGGCAGGCTTTCCAACGCGTTGATATTCTACCTGCAGGCGCTTAAACAACTAAAGGATTATGTGAGTGAACCACTACTAGTCGAACTGGATGGCGTCAAGATCTTTTTGATGAATGAGATCTATTCTTCCATCCAGTATATCTTGAGCAATACCGAATTAAGAGCTCGGGAAGAAAAGCAGATCGGAAAAATCGGACAACCTCTGAAAAAACCCCTGATGGTTCTGGCCGTGTATGTTGATAAAGACGGCAAGGAGATAGGGGTCTCCAATCTCCCCATCGAATTCGCCTTTATGAGAGGAGCGGGAGATATTGTTGAACGCGTGACCACCAACCGCGATGGACTGGCCGGCGCGCGGGTGACCAAAATTACTTCAATCGAAAAGATCCAGATGGTTAAGGCCCAATTGGATGTTCCTCACCTCATACAGGGTGATTTTTCCATTATCCTTCAAAACATGATCAAAAACCTGCCCGTCCCTAACACAAGATTCGTACTGGATATTCAAGGTCTCTCGGCCTATATTACTGCTTCCGAGACCCATTTCGACAAAAAAACCAACCTGCTATACGTTGAACCCAAGCTGAAAAATTCTTTGACGGGCTTGGGCTTTTCATTTGTTGAGAGCGCCTCCAAGGCTGATGTCTCCATCACGCTTAAGGCTGTTTCCAGAAAAGGGAGCGAATGGCAAGGCTTTCACACTGCTTTCGTGGATTTAACCATCTCCATGATTGATATGACATCAGGCGATGAGATCTTCAAAGATGCACTTCAAAATATCAAAGGCGTAGATCTGAATTATGACAAGGCGGGTATGAAGGCGTTTGAAAATGCGGGCGAAGAGGTCGCGGCGAAGATTAAGTCGATACTGGGATATAAGTAATATCCATCCGAAAAAAGCTCGGGATGGCGCTTTCAGCCATCAGAGATCAGCGATTAGCTAGTGATCACCCAGAAATGACCGACCCCCCTCCCCCGTCAAGGGGGAGGTTTAGGGGAGGTGGACAAGCCAGGCATATTGAAGGATTCCGTCTTTTTTACCCCTCCCACAAAGAGAAGGGGAAAAAATAGGCCTCACAAAAAAAACATTCAATCCCGGATTATGGATTCTCGCTCTTTATGCGCTCCCATTCCAGGTCAATAAATTTCTGCAGCCAATCTTTATCAGCCCTTCCTCTATAACGCTTCCCATTGATAAAGATAGTCGGCGTGCCTCTCACGCCATATTCCTTACCTTTTTCGACCTGCCTGATAATGGTATTCAAAATCTCACGGTCGGCAAGGCATCTAATGAAAGGCTCAAGCATAAGCCCCGCTTCCCGGGCCAGTTCTTTTAAAATCTGGAATGAAGGTCTCTCCAACTTGGCTTGAAACACGGCACTCTGATATTCCTCAAATCTGTCCTGTTCCGCGGCACAAAGGGCCCCCGCCGCGAGCAGGCAGGACCCTGGATGAAGTGACCGTCCTAAATAGGGATTGCATGCCATATCAAGGGGATAATTTATAAATATGACCTTTACCCTTCCGGGGTTTTCTCCGATCACCTGCTCCAATGCAATTGCCGCCTTTTTGCAATACGGGCAAAGAAAATCAGAAATTTCAACAATGGTGATGGGCGCTTCCGGATCCCCAAGGATCATGATAGGCTCCACATCCATCGTAATCGGCATCTCGTTTTGAAAGGCCTCCACGGCCTTTTCAAATGCCACCTGTTCTCTCTGTTTTTTATATCTTTCAAGCCTGAAGTTTAGATAGTAATCGGCGCCATAAGCAAATAAAATGGATATAATGAGGATGCAGATCGTAATGAAGATCCTCTTGAAAAAACTCTTACGTTGATCGAATTGATAGATCGTTTTGAAAGCACCTAAGATTGCAAATGGACGAACGTGGTATTTAACTAAATAAAAAATCGCTCCACCAAGACATAGCCAAGTAAAGATATAAGTCACCAAGCAAAGGGGGCATAAGGCATTGACCATAAAGATGCTTATTAGTAATAAGGTTATATCTGCTAGAGATCCCAATAACACCACCCAAAAAAAGATTACGGCAATGGGGGGATGAAGTGCTTTCGCCGCAAATATATCCGATAATATCAAGAAAAAAAGGATTGAATAAAAAGTCAGTCCCAAGGCAGCCACGGGGAAGTTGAATACCTTTGAATATTTTGATTTTGCGACCATTTCGCAACTCATAAAAGATGATTCCTCCCCGCACATACTGGATGTAAGCCGGGAAAAGTGGGCCAGCTCTTGATGCACATTTAACGGGGCGCTACCAAAGTAATACTCTTCGACAAGCATGTAGGACAAAGCCATCCCACTGATGCTCATTAATAAAATAAATATAGGAATAATTGTCCGTTTGAACATGCTCTTCCTATTTTCCTTTATATTTTTTCACCAGATCAACATACATCTTGGGTGCATCTTTCACCCAAAAAAGCTGATCATCCGTCACCTTTGTCTTGATCTTACCCGGCACACCGATCACGAAAGACCGATCCGGGATCTTCATCTCATGGCTCACGAGACAGGCCGCTCCGATAATGCAATAATCACCGATCTGCACATCATGCAGGATCGTAGCATTAATCCCAATCAACACATAATTCCCGATGATCTTGCCGTTCACTACCGCTCCATGCCCGATATGCACATTGTCACCAATCATGAGACCTTGATCTAAGACGGTCGGAGAACCGGCATGAAGCACGCAATTATCTTCCACTGCGGTATTGCAGCCTATTCTGATTTTTCCGAAATCCCCCCGGATCACCGCACCTGGCCATACGCTGGAATTTTCACCGATCTCCACGTCACCAATAATGGTGGCGGCCTCGCTCACGTAAGCGGATGGGGCGATTTGGGGAGTCTTGCCGTTAAAACTTTGAATCATCTTATTCTCCTTTTATGCTATCATTTGCCCTGACAAGCATTATTTGAAAGATCAAATATGCATCTCTCACAGAGCCCACAAAGAACACGGAGAATTTTCGGACTTTTCCTCCGTGAAATTTGTGAGTTCTGTGAGAGGATATGTTTTGATAACGTCCATTTTCGTCAACATGAATCAGCGATTATAAAATTTATCTAACCGGAAAATGATCCAGTGCTCCCAGCTCCAAAAGGGCCTTAATCACGCTGCATACAGGTAATCCCACCACATTGCTATAATCCCCGGATATGCTCTCTACCATAAACGAGCCAATCCCTTGAATCGCGTAGCTTCCCGCCTTGCCGAAGGGTTCACTGGTTTCGATATAGATGATGATTTCATCTTCCGTTAGATCCTTTATCCTGACAAGTGTTGAAACGGACTCGCAATGACGAATTGCTCCAGATGGATCGATAATACAAAACCCGGTGATAACCTCGTGTTCTTTACCGCTGAGAAAACGCAGCATGGATCGTGCGTCATCATGATCTTTGGGTTTTCCTAAGATCTTGTCACCTAAGACCACAATGGTATCCGCCCCCAGTATCCATTGACTGGGAACCTGGGATCGTATCACCCTAGCCTTTTTTCCCGCGTGATGACAGGCAATCACGGATGGTCCTCCATCCACATGATTTTCATCAGCATTACTGGGCATGATAACAAAAGGCAACCGGATTTGTTCCAGCAATCGCTTTCGCCGAGGCGACGCGGATGCAAGAATTAAAGGGTTTTCAGTTGTGATGGGTGGAAATTTGTTAGATGAAATATCCATCGTTATTTTTTTATCACGTAAGCACGAAAATTGCTGATGAAATGGATAATTATTCCGATCCTATTCAAATCCCAAAGAGTTTTCTCGTGTTTTCAGATGTCTGTCGAGCGACTTCCTCAAAATCCATACCCCGTAACTCAGCGATCTTCTTTGCCGTGTGAATCACAAAGGCCGGTTCATTTCGTTTTCCGCGTTTTGGAACTGGGGCCAAGAATGGGGCATCGGTCTCAACCAGCATACGCTCAAGAGGAATCCTGGCGGCCACATCCTGGATATTCGATGCCTTACTGTAAGTGACCGTTCCCGGTATGGAGATATAATATCCCATATCCATAAATCGCATGGCGAGATCATAATCCCCCGAGAAACAATGAATCACCCCTCGCGCGCCTTTATCTTTGCGTTTCCTTAAGGTCTCATAAGTCTCTTGATGCGCGTCACGGTTATGAATGATGACAGGGAGATCATGTTCAACAGCCAGGTCAAGTTGTTGGTTAAATGCATCCACTTGTTTTTCCCGGGGAGAAAAATTTTTAAAAAAATCAAGCCCGATCTCCCCCCACCCGACCACTTTAGGATCGGAGGCCATTCTACTTAATTGATTCAACTGGTCTGCATCCATCTTATCAGCATCATGGGGATGGAAACCGATGGAGGAAAAAATAAATTCATACTGGTGGGCCAACTTAAGGGCTTTCCGCGAACTCTCCAGATCGATTCCAATGGTGATGATATGGCTCAATCCTTCTTGTATGGCCCTCTCCAAGACTTCATCAAGGTCCTTCTGAAAATCCTTCAAATCCAAATGCGCATGACTGTCAATTAACATGCAAACGTGTCTACCCTACCCTTTCCATTAACCACAGGCTCACACAAACGAACCATTTCGCGACGCGCGAAACGATTCATAATCATGCCCTTCGGACAAAAAAGTTTATTCTCGCGAAGCTATGGCACCTTTTACCTGATCGACTCGATCGGGTAAAAAGCTTGTGAGCCTTTAGAGTATCTGCGGTTATTTTCGTAAGTAAGCGGTTTCATTATCTCCCTTTGTGCCCTGCACCCCTTGGCCCGCCATAGCCTTCAGGCGACGGCGGCTGCACCTTGCGCCTTTTTTAAGGATATATCCCCGGATGCAGGAGCCCGGTGGTTTCATCCAGCCCAAACATGATATTCATATTTTGCACCGCGCTGCCAGCCTGCCCTTTGACGAGGTTATCGATCAGGCTCACCACGATGAGCTTCCCTGTCCTCTCATCGATATTTAAAGAGAGATTGCAAAAGTTGCTTCCCCGCACATGGGTGCTCAATTGCATCTTTTCAGGCCCAAAGATCCTCACAAAGGCTGACCCTTTATAAAAAGATTCATATGCGTCCAGGATGGATTGCATGTTTTGCCCCGGATTAATCTGGGCATAGAGGGTAGAAAGGATGCCCCTGCAAAGTGGAATCACGTGTGGGGTAAAGGTGATCCGGATGTCATCCCCGGCCAAAAGCCCCAACTCTCTTTCAATCTCATAGACATGCTGGTGCCCGGATATCTTGTAAGCATTCATGGCATCATACCGCGCGGGGTAATGAAACGTGGGTGATGGGGTCTTTCCCGCGCCCGAGACGCCTGTTTTGGCATCACAAATGACGGAATGGTGATCTACTAGCCCTGCCTTCAATGCTGGTGATAGGCCCAATATACAACTCACGGCAAAACAACCTGGATTACCCACCAGATTGGACTTGGCAATCTCTTCCCGATGGAGTTCCGCCAGTCCATAGACAGACTGTGGAAGCAACTCGGATGATGCATGCTCCTGAGGTTTGTTGATCCGCGCGGCATAGCCTTTGTAGGTCTCCAGGTCATTGAAGCGAAAATCACCGCTGTAATCAATAACCTTTACCCCTATATCCAGCCAGCCCTTGGCCCCTTTTTGTCCCACGCCATCGGGGGTAGCATAAAATACAACATCAAAATTCTTTGGACATTCGGGATCATCCGGATCCATGAGGGGCAGATCGCAAAATCCGATTAGATGAGGATATAGATCACTGATGGATTTTCCTATGTCTTGCTTATCCATCAGGGCAATGAGTTCTACGTTCGGATGACCGATCAAAAGTTCAATCGCCCCGCAACCACCATAACCCCCAGCACCAATGATCCCGACTCTAATTTTTTTCATAGCTTTCTCCTTTACATGAAAACCCCGGGCAGAAGGCACGAAACCCAAGGCAAAAATGAATCCTTCATCATTCGATGATTCCTTGTTCGATATCCAATATTGAAAAAGAATGATAAAGATCAGATTCTAAAAAAATTGTAACACTTTAGCTATTTGCAAAAAACTTAAACAACTGGATTCCGTGATCAAGCCTGCCCCGTACTTGATACGGGACCGGGGTGGCGACTTTTTACGAAATATTCAGTATTAACCTTTCAAACTTGAAACGATGGTCAGATATTGAATCTAAAATGAATAATATCCCCGTCTCGCACCATATATTCTTTCCCCTCCAGACGAACGAGTCCTGCTTTTTTGGCATCTTTGAAACTGCCGCATTTTTGAAGGTCGTCATATGCCAGGACTTCCGCGCGGATGAAACCTTTTTGGATATCCGTGTGTATTTCGCCGGCCGCCTCCAGAGCTGGCGTGCCTTGATGTATAGTCCATGCCTTAACTTCATCCTCGCCCACCGTAAAAAAAGAGATCTGATTAAGGATCTTATATGAACTCTGGATGACCCGATCCAGGGCGGCATCATTGATATTATACTCCGCGAAAAATTCCCGTGCCTCTTCCGGTGCCATGGCGGCTATGTCCATCTCCAGCCTGCCTCTGACGACCATGATCTCAAGTCCTTCCGGTTTTTGTTGCCATTCCAACATGGATTCGTCATCATCCTCATTATTGATGATCACAAGCTGGGGTTTCGCCGATAAAAGGGTGAAACCCTTTAATACCGGTGAAGTGGAAAGCTCCGAATCCAACCGTATGGGTTGATTGTTTTCCAGCAGGGTTCTGCATGCCAAAAGCAACGACTCTTCATCATTTTCAGGGCCTTTACCCCTTTTCTTATCCAACTCGATCCTTTCCAGTCTCTTCTCCACGACCATGAGATCATTAAGGGTCATCTCCTCCTCCAGTGCCCAAAAATCGGCTTCTGGAGTAGGTTCCGTCCCTCCAATACTTCTAAAATGCCGCAGCACACGGATTAAGGCATCGCATATTCGCACCTGATTCCATAGGGCTCCTTCGGTTTGAGACGAGGACCCCACCAGACCCTCTGAGGGCAGCAGGTATTCCACCTGAGCGTAAGTGGTCTTTTTGGGTTGATACATCCTGGATAAAAAATCCACCCGATCATCCATAACCCGGACGGTTCCGATCCGTTGGTCCTTTCGTTGGCCTTTATCGGATTCCTCTCCCCTTGCCCCGGTAAGGGCGGCGAATACTGTAGATCTCCCTGATCCAGGAAGACCGATGATCCCCAGTTTCATAATTACATCCTTTTCATATCCATTTTACGGTGCTGAGACTATTTGTTTTTTCAGATAGAATCAATTGATAAAATCACTAAACGATTTTATTTTTCGATTGACAAAAAAGTTTAACCACATATATTAACCAAATAGTTAAAAATATCATATCCACATTTTTATCAAAGCAATCGGAAAGTAAAAAAATGTCCATAAAAGACAAACGAGATAACTCCATCCGGAAGATCCTGGACGCGGCCATGGAGATCTTTGCCTCAGTTGGTTTCGCTGGTGCCCGAATGGATGAAATAGCCAGACTAGCCAGTGTGAATAAGGCAATGATCTATTATCGAATCGGCAATAAAAAGACGCTTTATGCCGAGGTCATTCATGATATTTTTGGCGGTATAGCTGAGATGATATCGGAAAAAATAAAATCCCAACAAACACCTGAAGAAAAACTCCGAATCTATCTGAAAAACATATTATCCATTAATAAAGTACATCCATACCTTCCGCGTTTCATGTTATGGGAATTGGCCTCGGGAGGCGAAAATTTCCCTGAAATCGCGGCTCAGGACCTGGCTCAGGTGATAGCCCTATTAATGAAAATCATTAAAGAAGGTGTTGAAAAAGGTGTTTTTATGAATATTAATCCTTTTATCCCCCATATGATGGCTGTCGGCGCCATGGTGTTTTGTAGGGCCTCCGAACCCATTCGGGAAAAATACCAAACCATTCACCAGGATCTTTCTGATCTGGAGCATCATTCCCCAGGAGATGAGGCAGCTATCATTGAGGAATTGATCATCAAGGCGTTAAAGCAACCCGAACCCTAAACCCCAAATTGGAGGTTATGTCTTGAAGAAACGAATCATCATCGTTGTTTTTCTTGTCCTTCTCTTCGGAGTCAGCTTTTTGGTCTACTTCGGGCAGCGCAAGAATCAATCGGAGGAGCTATACTACTCGGGGACCATAGAAACAAAGCAGGCCAACTTATCATTTCAAGTGAGCAGCCGTGTCGTGGATGTGTTTGCGGATGAAGGACAGTGGGTGGAAAAGGGACAGCTTCTGGCTATCCTGGATCAGGCCGAATTTTTGGCTCGTTTAAGTCAGGCAAAAGCGAACATGGAGGTATCCAAAAAGGCCCTGTCGCAGGCCGAAGTCACCCTTGAGATTGCAAAAACCGCTTTACCCGCCGATGTGGAACGTGCCGAAGCCGGGGTTAAAGCCCTGAAGGCACAACTGGATGAACTGGAAGCAGGCTACCGCTCTCAGGATATCGAAAAAGCACGTCTGGCCCTATCCGCCGCCGAAGCGACTCTGGAAGTAGCCAAGAAGGATAAAGACCGGTATGATCGCCTTTTCCAGGAAACCATTGCCTCTGAAAAGGAAAGGGATGCCGTTAATCTTCGTTACGAAACCGCGCTCAGGGAATATGAGAGCGCCAAAGAAAATTTGGACCAGATCCGGGAGGGATTTCGATCCGAAACCATACGAACGGCGATGGCCCGGCTTGAGGAGGGAGAAGCGGTCTTAAAACAGGCAAGGATCAATCTTAAAAAGATCGAGGCCAATGAAAAGGAGATTGAAGCAGCCCATTCAAGGGTCCAGGCCGCGGAAGCCGCTGTGATGCTGGCAGAAGCACAAATGGAATTCACACGACTCAATGCGCCTTTTAATGGGGTGATTGTCAACCGGAATATAGAACAGGGAGAAGTGGTCTCCCCCGGTCGTGAAGTTTTATCCTTATCCGACTTATCCTCAGTGGATCTAAAAATCTTTATCAATGAAACCGAGATCGGGAAGATCAAGCCCGGACTACAAGTTGACGTGAAGATCGATACTTTCCCGAATAAAATTTTTAAAGGTACTATATCCTATATCTCGCCGGAGGGCGAATTCACTCCCAAGGTCATTCAAACACGTAAGGAACGGGTCAAACTCGTTTACCTGGTCAAGGTCTCCATTCCCAATCCTGACCTGGAACTTAAATCAGGGATGCCGGCCGATGCCTGGATTCGATAAATATATTCATAGTGATCAGGATACCCATGATTCGGAAGTCCCTTTTGTTCATTTGGAGGGCGTATCAAAATATTTTAATACCATCGAGGCAGTTCGCGATGTCAGTCTCACGATACAAAAAGGTGGTATATTCGGTCTGGTGGGCTCTGATGGAGCTGGAAAATCCACATTACTTCGTATGATCGCTACCATGATCCGTCCATCCTCGGGCAGGATCTTCATTCAAAATATGGATGTGGTCAAACAACGCTCCCGAATAAAACAGATCATTGGATACATGCCACAACGGTTCGGACTCTATCAGGACCTTACCGTCCAGGAGAATCTTGATTTTTTCATGGACATCTTCGGCATTTCCGGACCGGAAAGAAAACATCGCAGGGATCGATACCTGGGATTTTCCAACCTTTTACCCTTTGTAGATCGTACGGCCGGCGCCCTTTCAGGCGGCATGAAGCAGAAACTGGGCCTCGCGTGTGTCTTGGCCCACCAACCGAAACTATTAATACTGGACGAGCCCACCAATGGTGTGGACCCGGTATCCCGTAAAGAATTTTGGGATATCTTATTTGAGATGAAAAAGCAGGGCATGACCATCCTCATCTCTACGGCCTATTTGGATGAGGGAGAAAATTGCGATTTCCTGGCCCTCATGCACAAAGCTCGTATTATTGAGGCCACGACACCAAAGGCTATTCAATCCCATTTCGCGGATCTGGAGGAAGCCATGATCCAGCGTATTCAAGAAGTGGATAAGGAGCTTATGAATGATCAATTCAGGATCTGAGGCCGTTCAGGTAAACGAACTGGAAAAGAGATTCGGTGGTTTCACGGCAGTCAATAAAATCTCTTTTTCCGTCCAAAAGGGAGAGATCCTCGGATTCCTCGGCCCGAACGGAGCAGGGAAATCCACGACCATCCGGATGCTTTGCGGTATTATTACCCCTACTTCCGGCCGTGGACAGGTGGCGGGGTTTGATATCTTTTCAGAATCTGAAAAAATCAAACATGCGATTGGATACATGTCACAAAAATTTTCCCTTTATGAAGACATGACCCCTTTTGAGAATATCCGTTTTTATCTGGGCGTCTATGATGTACCTTCAAAACAATGGAATGATCGGATGGAATGGGTCCTCAATATTGCCCGATTGCAGGATGTCCGCCATCGTGTTACGCGGGATCTGCCGCCCGGATGGCGCCAGCGCTTGGCCCTAGGATGCGCCTTGCTTCACAAGCCTTCCATTCTATTCCTGGATGAGCCCACATCCGGCGTAGATCCAATCACCAGGAGCCACTTTTGGAAATTCATTCATCGCTTATCCGATGAAGGCATCACCATATTCGTCACCACCCACTATATGGATGAAGCCCGGCATTGCGGGAGAATCGTCATGATCAATCAAGGTCGTATTGTCGCATCAGGGAGCCCCACGACGATCATCAGTGAGACCTTTCCGGATAATCCCGAGGCGGATCTGAATGATGTATTCTTCAAAATAATGGGAAGGGAATGAAGGATTCAAGGTACAAGGCGCGGAACGTTAAGAATAACCTTGTTTTTACCCTTTTCGCCATACGCCTTGCGCCCTCCCGGGAAACATGGATATTTTTTGATCACGACTAAACAAAAGTATAGAGGTCGTCATTGAATCCAATAAACATAAAAGCTGTTGCCCGTAAAGAATTTTATCATCTGATTAGAGATTTCAGGAGCCTGTATCTGGCCTTTTTTATACCGCTCCTCTTGATCCTCATGTTTGGTTATGCATTGAGCTTGGATGTGGATAACGTCCGAACCGTGGTGGTGGACTATGATAAGACGCCCTTGTCCAGGGATTTGATTGGAAAGCTGGACGCTTCCCATTATTTTGATATTCGATACCTATCAAACAGCCAAACAGCAAGCCGTTCCCTCGATAAAGGAGAAGTCACGATGGCTGTTATCATCCCGCCGGGCTGGACCGCGGATATTCAGGCCGACCGTGAAGCGGCGATCCAGGTTCTACTGGACGGGAGCGATCCCAATTACGCAGGGCTATCCCGGGCGTATATCACATCGTTTGTGGAATCGTATAATAGCCGTCTCCTTGAAGATTTTCTAGCTCGCCATGGGATGGATACAATAAGGCCTCCGGTGGATGGTCGTATCCGCGTCTGGTTCAATGAAGACCTGGAAAGCCGCCGTTTCATCGTTCCCGGGATCATTGCAATCATCATTATGATCGTCGGCGTGGTCCTGACCTCACTGGTGATCGCACGCGAGTATGAAAACGGCACCATGGAGACCATACGTTCTCTGCCCATCAGCTCCAGGGAGTTCCTGATCGGCAAGGCTATTCCCTACTTTTTTATCGGCTTAATCGACGTACTGGTGGCCGTTTTCATGGGGCAAATCCTTTTTGATGTGGTGATGAAGGCCAGTTTCTGGTTAATGGTCCTCGCATCCACCATCTATCTAGGCGTAGCGCTGAGCCTCGGGCTACTCATATCCATCATGACCAAGGTTCAATTGGCGGCGAATCAGGTCGCCATATTGGTATCCTTTTTGCCATCCATGTTGCTGTCCGATTTCGTCTTTCCCATTGGAAATATGCCCAGGATCCTTCAACTTATCACATATATCGTACCGGCAAGATATTATATCGATATCTTAAACGGCCTTTACCTCCGCAATGTGGGGTTCTCATATCTCTGGCCAAGCTTCCTCATACTGGCCATCATGTTTTTGTTTGTTTCCAATATGGCTTTTCTTAGACTCTCCAAAGAGGGTTTGTAATATGTCCTGGTTAAGAATACGTGAATTGGTGCGTAAAGAATTCATCCAGCTTTTTAGGGAAAAGAAGAACTTGCCTTTATTACTTGTGGCCCCCTTTATTCAGATGATCGTGTTCGGATACGTGGTCACCACGGATGTACGAGATATCCGGGTCGCCGTATTGGACCAAGCCATGACTCGTGAAAGTCGAATGCTCATGGACGTCTTAAACGCGAACAATACTTTTCGTATCACCCATATTGTGTTTCACCCACGTGACCTGGATGAGCTGTTACTTGAAAGACAAGTCGACATAACTGTTCAGATCCCACCGGATTTCAGTGAACGGATTCGACAAGGAGATTCGGCACCATTACAGATTCTTGCGGACGGCAGCATGAGCAATATCTCATCCTCACGGGTGGCCTATACCTCAACGGTATTGAATCGATTCAACCGAAGCCTTATTCAAGAGATCTATCAACGGAAAATGGAATATGGGGAAATAGATGCTCGAATCAGGACGTGGTACAACCCCAATCTTGACAGCCAAAACTTTTTTATCCCGGGCATTGTGGCCTTTCTCATCATGCTCATCTCCCTTCTTTTCACATCTCTAGCCATCATTCGTGAGAAGGAAGCCGGCACTATAGAACAACTTATCGTGACACCCGTCAAACCCTCTGAATTGATTATCGGAAAGACCATCCCCTATATCATCATTGCCATCGGGCAAATGTTCATGGTCATTACCTTTGCCGTGTTCTGGTTCGCAGTCCCTTTAAAAGGGAGCCTTTTATTGCTTTTTATGGCGGTTTGCCTCTTCCTGTTGAGTTCACTGGGGATCGGGCTTTTCATCTCAACCTTATCCGACACCCAACAGCAGGCCATGATGACCACCTTTTTTTTCATCATGCCCTTTTTCATGCTCAGCGGATTGATCTTTCCCATTGCCAACATGCCGCAAATGATCCAATGGTTCACCTATCTCAATCCCTTGCGTTACTTCTTGGTGATCATCCGGGGTATCTTTATTAAAGGCGTCGGTTTGGAAGTACTGTGGCCCCAGTTTGCGGCCTTGACCATTATCGGGATTCTTGTTTTCGCGGGCGCTGTTCATTTCTTTAGGAAACGCCTGGATTAGGGCATCCCTACAACAAGGCATCTTCAGTCCACAATTTCATACTTACCATCGATATATTTTTCCAGAGCGTCTACTTTATCATACCTTCATGCAATTAACCAAAGTCTAGATTGCATTTTTTTTTGGATTGATGTATATAGGTTTAAATTACAATAAGTTAGACATCTTCAATACATCAGGATTTTCATTGGAAACAAAAGATGGCGAACCATTCAAACGATAGGCAATCGATTACAGAGCAACATGACCTTAGCGACTTGAGGAGACAAGTGTCGGGTGACTCTCTTGTTTACACGGACAGGAGAAAAAGGTTGGACAGAAGAAGCCGACAATTGGATATTCAAGGTCCGGATCGGCGCAAGGGTGAAGAACGAAGAGCAACAAAACGTAGGCGCATTCATATAAGAATTCCCATTTTTATCAAGCTCGCCGGCCTTTCCATTTTTTTAAGTCTCTTCATTATCTTGACCATCAGCTTCTTAATGCTGGGGCAGCAAAAAAAACAGTTTATCAGCCAGCTGGTGGATATGGGCAAGAGCATGATCCATATCACAACCAATAATGCCCCTGATAAACTTCTAAGCGAAGAAGACCTGGCCCTATTTCAATTACTCAATGACATCGCCGAAAATGAGCAGGTGATCTATGCCCTTATTACGGACAATCACGGGGTGATTAAGGCCCACAGCCGGATTGAAGAGGTCGGGGAAACATATCAACCCCCGGAGAAGATCAACCTCATCCGGAGAGAGGATGATGTAAAAATCAGCTCCATTGAATGGAATGGCACCGTACTTCTCTTTTTTGAAGCGCCCATTACCTATCAAGACCTCAAGATCGGTGATGCTCGTTTGGCCATTTCACAGGCCACTATCCTTAAAAACATTCATCAGGCCAAAATCCACATCACCATGTTGACCATCATGGTTACCTTAATCGGCGTTTTGCTAAGTCTTGGCCTCAGCATGTATTTCTCGCGACCCATTTACCAATTACGTATTTCCGCAAAATCCTTGGGCATGGGCGAATTGACCCATCGCGTTCAGATTGATCGCAATGATGAATTGGGAGATCTAGGGCTTGCCTTTAATCGAATGGCCGAGGACCTGGAACTGAATGAAAAAATCAAAAGCTCTTTTGGTCGATACGTCACTCCTGAAATCGTGGAAATGATCCTGGAAAATCCTGACAACCAATGGATGAAAGGTTCTGAAGTGATTGCTTCGGTTCTCTTTGTTGACATCAGGGACTTTACAGCCATGTCGGAAGAAAAGACACCTGAAAGCATTGTCCACTTTTTAAATACCTATTTTACTCGGATTACGGATATCATCATTAAACATGGAGGTCATGTGAACAAATTTGTGGGAGATGAGGCCATGGCCATATTTGGAGCGCCCATCACCAATGATAACCATGCGGAAGCGGCCGTTCGAGCCGCGCTTGATATCCGGGAAGAAATAGCCAGGCTTGATCAAGAAAACCAAATGGAAGATGCTTCTATCCAAGTGGGCATCGGGATCAACTCCGGCGAGATGCTGGCTGGAAACCTGGGCTCTCAGAAGAAAATGGAGTATACCGTCATCGGCGACAATGTGAACGTAGCGGCAAGACTCACCTCCGTTGCCAAGCCGGGAGAAATCTTGATTACCAAGCGCACTTATAATCTGACCCATAATCATATCTCTTTAAGAACGGAAAAACGGGGAAAGATGCCCGTAAAGGGACGAAAAATCAAGATCGATGTATTTAATGTATTAGCTGTAGAGGATAAAATAAAGGAAAGCCTGTATGCGGATACCATTTCATTCTCCGTTTAAACGTTTTTATCACATCATTAGGTATTTTCTAGTGATACTTATTTGTTCCGTTATACTATCCTGCGGAACCCGATCTTCTACACAAGTCGTTAGCAATGGGTCTGATCCGGATCTTGTCAAGCCGCGCCATATTGCCTTTAAAGGCGATGATTATATGGTTTTAAAACTCAAAAAAAAGGAAACACCCGTTTCTCTAGCAGAGACATATTTGGGCAGTGTTAAAAAAGCATGGATCATAGAAGACGCCAATAAGGGGACTTTTTATCAAAAGGGGGAAAATGTGATTATCCCCATAAGGCTGATAAACATGGGAGGTATCACGGCCGAAGGCTATCAAACCGTTCCGATCTTGGGATATCGTCGGATTGATCATCAATGTGCCGGATCTTCATGCGTAACACCTGATATTTTTGAACAGCAGATGAAATATCTAAAAGATCACGGCTACCACGTCATCACAATGATGGACCTGCTTGATTTTTTAAACTACAAAACGGCCCTCCCGGCCAAATCGCTGGTTGTCACGATTGAGGATCGTCCCATCGTTGCACAAAATGCTGTCGTCCAGATTCTAAACAAATATGGATTTCCCGCTACCTTTTTTCTGAATGTTGCATCAATGGATCATGATCAAAACCCCATGGCATGGAACCTTGCAAAAGCATTGAAGGCCGGTGGATTTGAAGTCGGCTTGCAAATACCGGCTTCAGACAACATATTACAAAAAAAGGATAATGAAGATGTTTCTTCTCATATGGCCAGGATAAAGGAGATGTTAAGCCGACTCAAAAAAGTGATGGATACAAAACTTTCACAAGACACGATCTGCCTTGCCTTACCAACCGATGAGGATAACACCTTCTTAATGAATATCTGCGATCAAGTCGGTTATAAAATCGTTGTTTCAAGACAGGAAGGGAGCAACCCGTTTTTTGCGGACCCCCTTGCCTTAAAAACAAATTCGATTTCGGGACAAGACACTGGGACCTTTATTGCCAAACTGAAGACGTTTCAAGCAGCTCCGTTGAGGTAAGAGAAGATTATGAAAAATCGGATTGTCCTATGGATTATTCCCCTGCTATTCGGGATGGGTTGCATTCAGACCTCAATGGTTGAGACAATCGGGCCTTCCGACACCAGGCTCTCAAACGAATATTATCAACAAGGTCAAGATTATGAAGCAAAAAAAGATCCCATACAAGCATTTAAGGCATATTCCTTGGCCGTGACGGTTGATCCTTCCAACAAAAAGGCCGTTGAGGACCGGGCCCGAATCGCAAAAACTCTTCGCAGTCTCGCGGAAAAACATTATCACGAAGGACTTAGACGCTATCAGGAAGGGCAATATGGCCAAGGTCGCCGGGAGTTCTTGACGGCCCTCAAGTACCGGCCGGATCATCCAAGCGCTATCAAGATCTTGACCACTCGAAAAAGGATCCCCATTGCACGGTATGTTATCCATGAGATTAAAGAGGGTGAAAATCTCGCGCGGATCGCTCAAATTTATTATGGCGACCAAACAAAGTTCCCCGTTATCGCCCAATACAATCAATTAGCGGATGCCACTCGTCTTCTTGTGGGGCAAAAAATCAAGATACCTGAAATCCAAGGAGTCGATTTTCTCGTGGATGTGAATTCGGTTCAAGCGGAAAGTCCTTATACGGTTGATTTTGCCATTCCCCCGGCGGACGATCAATGGAATGGGATGACCAACAACATCATCGAGGAGAAAAAAACAGAACAAGCTGACTTCGCCGTAATTCACCGGGAACAAGGGATAGCGCTGTTTGAAAGAAATCAGTACATTGAAGCTATCGTGGAACTGAATAAAGCACTATTTTTCAAACCTGACGATAAAGATTCTCAAGACTACATCCACAGGTCTCACTTTCAGCTAGCCGTTGCCCTGTTTAACAGTCAAAATTATCTTGCCGCAAAGGAACAATTCGCCGAATCCTTAAAATACAAGGAAGATTGTGCCCCCTGTGCTGAATACCTTCAAAAAAGCGAAGAGCAGTACAAAGAGCTTCACTATAAAAGAGGTATGCAATATTACGGAAAGGAAGAGTTGCTGGAGGCCATCCAGGAGTGGGAATTGGTGGTGGCTTTAGATCCGGCTTACAAAAATGTGGACTACTTGATCAATAAGGCAAGGGTTATCCACGCAAAGATAGAGGAGATGAAAAAAGAACAAAAAGAAAACAACAAAAAATGGTAACAGTTTAGCTCTTTGAAAATTACGTGATACAAGGCTGGATTCCGTGACTTGATCACGGAATCCACAATTGGTTTGATTTTTCAAAGAGCTAAACTGTT
>JAFGGA010000013.1 GCA_016930835.1 Deltaproteobacteria bacterium | reverse complement strand
GTAACCAAAAACCAGGCTGGTCATTCCGCGACTTGATCGCGGAATCCAATCGTTTGGATTTAGAAAAACCTAAATTGTTACATATATTTCGATTTTTGGACGGTGAACGTGAAAAGAGATCCCCGTACCCCAGAACCGTTTTTGGACAAGCGTGAATGGCACAATGGAGATTCTTCGTCTGATAATGAGGCGGCTGTTCCTGAAAAGATTTGATAATTGTTTTTGAAAAGGCTATACTGTCGCTCTATTTTAAATGGATTGGCTCCAGGCACTTCAATTAAAACGCCTATCGATTACAACAATCCTTCATGATCATGGAATCATGGTCTTTTCTTTTTCCCAAGAAAATATCATCAGGAGAGGCGAACAATCATTGACTCTAAAAATATGTGCCATTATCCCCGCCTATAACGCAGCAAAAACCATAAAGTCGATTGTTGAGGGTGTAAGGGAATTTATACCTTTTGTGATGGTCGCTGATGATGGTTCAATGGATGAGACGGCCAAATGTGCCTCGGATGCCGGAGCCGAGGTCATTGTTGTGGGAAAAAATCAGGGGAAAGGTCATGCCCTAAAACTTCTTTTTCAAAGGGCTAAAGATAAGGGATATGATTCCGTTATCACGATAGATGCCGATGGACAACATGATCCCGAGGATATCCCCTTTTTTTTGGCCATGCATGAGCAATATCCAGAGGATATTATTATCGGATCAAGAATGAGAAATAAGAGCAATATTCCACGGGCGAGATACAATTCCATGTATATTGCCAGATTTTATATATCACTTGCCGCCAATCAGTTCATTGAGGATACCCAATGCGGGTACAGGCTGTATCCACTCCCGGTGTTTCAATCCATTTCCCTGATGACGGATAGATACGTGACTGAAACGGAGATCTTGATGAAGGCCGGGGACATAGGGATAAAGGTGAGGTGTATACCGGTTAAGACCCTGTATAATGGGGGGCCCAGCTATTTTCGGACCGTTATGGATATGACGGCGATCACCGCATATGTCATATCATTCATTACGGTCAAATGGGTGATCGAGGGCCTTTCATCGAACAGGCCCTTCACCTATTCTCAGAATCGTTTCCGGGATTTTGTCAGCCGATACAAGGTATTGGACTTTGCTTTTCAATGTTTTACAGCTGTTGCTGCGCTGCCCTTTTCCATATTGTGTCTTGTTGAATACATCTTCCTTGCATCATTCATAAAAAATAATTTCGCCTCAATAAGGGCTCTTGGAAAAGGCTTCCACAGGATTACCATTGCAACCCATATGCTTCTCGTAACTTTGTTGGTCGCCGTTATTGAAAAATTTTTAAAAAATATCGGATTGGATATCATATTGGTCGACCGCTTTTTGGAAAAAAGTTATCCGAATTTATGGGAAAATTAGGGGCTTTTGAATGGCAAGGGATCTTTTTTGACACCCGCAAAAAGAAAGACCATCCAGGATCAACTTCTCTCGTGGTATGCCCATCATCATCGCGATCTTCCTTGGCGCCGAACACGAAATCCATACCATATATGGATATCGGAGGTCATGCTTCAGCAAACCCGGGTGGATACGGTCGTTCCTTTTTATGAGAGGTTTGTCTCAACCTTTCCGACCTTCGAGGCACTGGCCGGGGCGTCTTTGCGGAGCGTCTTAAAAGTATGGGAAAACCTGGGTTATTATTCCCGGGCGAGGAACCTGCATAAAGCCGCCCATGTAATCGTCCATGAGATGAACGGAGAATTCCCATCATCCATGAAGGATCTTCGTAATCTTCCGGGCATAGGTCCTTATATCGCGGCCGCGATTTCGAGTATCGCATTCGGTCAGGTTGTTCCTGCCGTGGATGGGAATGTCAAACGTGTTCTGGCCAGGGTCTTTTTTATTCAAGATCCATCGGATGATAAGGATGTGAAGCAGCAGATTCAGGACATCGCCAACGTTCTCGTGCCCAAACACGATAGCGGGGCATTCAATCAGGCTGTCATGGAACTGGGTGCGATGATTTGCAGGCCCCGAAATCCCCGATGCCGGGAATGCCCCATCAATAAATCTTGTGAGGCCTTTGATCATGGGGCTCAAGACTCTTTGCCTGTTCTACTCAAACGTCATCCTATTCCTCATAAAGAGATGACGGCCGGTATTATGTTTAATCAAAAAAGACAACTGCTCGTGGTCCAGAGACCCAATCACGGGCTGCTGGGTGGGTTATGGAAATTTCCGGGCGGGGAAAGAATGGAAGGGGATAAGGATCTTGCCCATACCCTAAGAAGAAGTATTCGGGAAGAAACCGGCATTCATGTGCGGGTCGGAAAGACGCTTCACTCAGTTAAACATACCTATACGCATTTTCGGATTACCCTTTTTGCATTTCAATGCTCACGGCGTTCAGGTGTCCCCATACCCCTTGATTGTCAAGACGTCCTATGGGTTAAGGTGGGAGATCTGGGTCAACTGCCGATGTCAAAGGCGGATCGAAAGATTTGGGAGTTGCTTTGAACAAGGATTTCCTTTCGCCCCCTCGGTCTGAGCCCGGGTCGAGGGCCGCGCCTTGCCTGTCCCGCCATAGCCTTTGGCGGAGGCAGACGCATTTATAACACCGCCCCCATTTGCCATGGGACAAATTCCACGTCCCCGAAGCCCAAGATTTCACTTTTGGTTTTCCGGCCCGAGGCTGAATCCAGGATTTTTTGAAAAACATTGTTCCCAGCCTCCTCAACGGTGATTTTGCCGTCCATGATAAGACCGCAGTTGATATCCATGTCATCCATCATGTTTTGATACATGAGGGAATTACTCGCCAGTTTGATGGTGGGGACCGGTTTACTGCCGAACACCGAACCCCGGCCGGTCGTGAAGCAGATGATATTGGCACCGCCCGCGATCATCCCCGTGACGGAGACCACGTCGTAACCGGGGGTATCCATGAAGACCAGCCCGTTGGTCGAAATCCCTTCAGCATATTGATACACATCCATCAGATTCGTCGATCCGGATTTGGACACGGCTCCTAAAGATTTTTCAAGAATCGTCGTCAGTCCACCGGCCTTGTTACCTGGCGAGGGATTATTGTTTATCTCCATACCGTGTCGTTTTGTATAGTCTTCCCACCAATGGATTCGATCAATGAGTTTTTGTCCCACATCTTCATTAACAGCGCGTCTTGCCAAAAGCTGTTCAGCCCCGTAAATTTCAGTGGTTTCACTTAAAATGATCGTGCCGCCATGACGAACCACGAGATCGCCAGCCGCTCCAAGTGCCGGGTTGGCCGTAATGCCTGAGAGGGCATCCGAACCGCCACATTCCAGTCCGATCACCAAATGGGAAGCCGAGACGGACCGGCGTTGAACCTGGTTTGCCTTCTCCAGCATCTCTCGAACCGCCTCAATCCCGGCGCTCAAGGTCTTCGAGGTCCCGCCAAGGGTCTGGATATTCAGGGTCCTGAAAAGGGTGCTCTTCGGGATAGGAATCAAATCCGCCAGGGTCTCCACCTGATTGATCTCACAGCCCAAACCGACCAACAGGACACCTGCAAAATTCGGGTGCTGCGCCCAACCGGATAAGGTTCGTCGCAGGATCTCAATCCCGTCACCACGATCCGCGAGACCGCAACCGGAACCGTGCACAACCGCCAATACACCGTCCACATTGGGAAAAGGGGATAGGTTCTCTTTATCAAAAGCATCAGCTATGAATCGGGCCACCCCCGCAGAGCAGTTCACGGTTGGGATGATGCCGATATAATTACGTGTGGCCACTCTACCATCCGCACGAATGATGCCTTGAAAGACGGCTCGATCCTGTTCAGGGATGAAGTCCATTTCTTTTCTATCGGATCCAAATGAGTATTTCTTTTTATGAGTCGGCATCTCGATATTATGGGTGTGGACATGTTCACCGGGTTGGATTTCTTTCGATGCCGCACCAATGACCTGGCCGTATTTGATGACATATTCGCCTTTATGGATCGGTGTAGTAGCTATCTTGTGGAAAGAGGGAATCGTATCCTTGCAGACTACATTTTCTTCAGCGATCAAGGTGCCTGCCGTTAAGGTCGTCTTGGCCGTGACGACGTTATCGACATCATGAAGGCGAATGGTCCGGGTTTTCAATTTGGGCATGTGGAATCTCCATTGTCATGAAAAGGCCATTAAGCAAGATTATTTGTACTCGTATTATTTGTAAGGCGCATGGCTCAAGGTTCAAGGTGCAAAGGGAAAAAGTAAAAACCTCCCCTCCCCTGGTGGGAGGGGGTGGAAGGGAGGGGGATAACGAATGGTGCCAAGGCCATGAAGAACCGTGTGATTGATTGATATACATTAGTGCTCATCCATCACCGGAATGATCACCCCGCCTGCTGGAATGACGTGGACTTCAGGTTGTGCGTAAACCGCCTCCGCGATTGAAAACGCATCTTCTATCCTTTTTGCATAAGCGAAACCCAAACGTTCCACGGTCTCTTTATCCATATCTTCGGTAACCAGTATGACCCTGAATCGATCCTGGGCCATCAAGAGCTGGGCCATGGCCATATTCAGTTCCGGCGGAGCCTCTTCCGAGATCCGTCTGTTTTTATCAAAAAGGTCAAAGACAGCCCGATGCAGATATGGATGGTATCTTCTTCTAAAATCTTCAATGGCCTTTACAAAGATTGGAGGGATCGGACTGGATAGATCAGCGCAAAGGATCATGAAGCCACCTTCCTTGGTCATCATGGATGCAGGCGCTAAGGGTTTCATAATCTGAGGACCTTCGGAATAAGGGAAAGCCGTAATAATCGTGACATCCGATTGCTTTTTAAAATCCTTGGTTATGATTTTTCGGCAGGTTCTTATGCCATCCATATGGGCCTTCATGGGATCACCGCATACCAGATCATAGAGTCTATCATTGTGATCCAGCACACTGTTGATAATAAAATCGAGTCCCCCTGCCTTTGCCAGAGCGCGGACCTCTTCATAAAAAGGATTCCCGTTGATCCGTCCAAGATCGGAACCATCTCTGAATGCATGTCTTAAATGGTGTTCAAGGATGGAATGGAAATTCGCCACGCCTGGGAACAGGATCTTGCATCCCCCCCCGAAGCCATTCATGGGATGGGGAAAGATGGAGCCGATCCCGATGGTGAAGGATGCTTCATAAACCCGGCGGTTTATTTTGACCTCAGAACCGGATCGAAGTCTACCGATGGGGACCAGATCATTCGCGTAACAATCGTGATTCACGATTGTATAGCGGTTCATGGCCTCGTTGCCATAGATACCCGCCATTTCACCAGCGCTCAGCATTCGATGTGTCCCCAGGGCGATGATAATCGAGATGTTGGCGGGAGCAATACCTATCTCTTCCAAGAGATCCAATAGGGCGTTCAACACTTCTTTTTTGGGTGATGAGCGGGTCTGGTCTTCAATGATGATTGCTACGGTGTCGGATGGGGAGAGCAGCTCTTTAAGAGATCTGGATCCTATGGGATCCCGAAGAGCTTGTCTGATCAAGGTCCTTACATCTTGAATATCGGGATGGTCCTCGAAGGCCGCGAAGGTCAGGAGCTTCCAGTTCGGTGGAAGATGAATGGGCGTTTTTTTACCTTGATATCGGATAAAGATATTTTTCATTCTACTCATGATGCGGAATAATAGCCCCCTGAGATGCTGATCGGGCAAGCTGGGAATAGATTCTTAAATAACCGCTTTTGATCCGAGGTTCAGGGGGTTTCCATTTTTCAAGCCGCGCACGGATCTCTTCACTCGAAACCAACAGATCGATCTTGCGTTTATGAATATCAATCGAAATGAGATCACCGTCTTTGATCGCGGCCAAGGTCCCACCCTCGGCCGCTTCAGGAGAAATGTGACCCACAAAACATCCGTTGTTGGTCCCTGAAAAACGACCGTCCGTGATCAGGGCGGTTTTTTTAGCGAGTCCCATACCGCCTAAAAGTTTCATGGCCCGGAACATCTCCGGCATGCCCGGACCGCCTTTGGGGCCTTCATAACGTACCACCACCACATCTCCAGCCTGTACCTTCTTATCCATAATGGCCTGGTTGGTTTCGGCCTCTGAATCAAAAACCCTGGCTCGGCCCTTAAACGTCCACATGGCCGGATCAATGGCGGCTGGTTTGGTGACGGCTCCTTCGGGGGCGAGATTACCCCAGAGCACAGCAAGTCCGCCGGATTCGGAATATGGATTATCCGCGCTTCGAATCACGGGATTCTCCCTAATCCGCGGGACGGATGATAGATTTTCTGAAATGGTTTTGCCGGTAACCGTCAGGGCATTTATGTCCAAAATGCCCTCCATCTCTTTCAGCACCGCCTGCACACCGCCGGCCTCATGAAAGTCGGGTACATTCGCGGGGCCCGCCGGATTGATTTTCGCCAGCAGCGGGGTCTGGGCGGTGATCTCGTCAAAGAGTTGAATGGTAAAATCCACATAGGCCTCATAGGCGATGGCCGGGATATGCAGGGCCACATTGGTGGATCCTCCTATGGCCGATGAAAGACGGATGGCGTTTCGGATGGCCCCTGAGGTGATGATTTGACGTGATGTGATGCCTTTTTCGACTAGAGCCATGATTCGCTGGCCGCTCTGGAATGCGGCCTGTTCCCTGGCCGCATGGACGGCGGGAATCGCGGCGGTTCCCGGTAACATCATCCCGAGGGCCTCGGCCAGGCACCCCATGGTATTGGCTGTTCCCAGCATGGAACAAGAACCGCACGTGGGCATGACCCGGTCTTCCATTTTCAGCAATTCCTGTTCCGTCATCTCACCCACCTGAAAACGGCCGATACCCTCCGCCAAGGCCGTTACGTCGCATTTTTTCCCCGCGAATTCCATACCGCCCAGTGCCGGACCGCCATTGACCAGGATGGCGGGAAGATCCAGCCTGGCCGCTGCCATGAGCATACCGGGGACGATTTTATCGCATGATCCCAACAGCACAATCCCGTCGAACCGGTGGGCCTCCACCATGGCCTCAATATCATTGGCGATCAATTCCCGAGTGGGAAGGATATAGCGTGTTCCGATGTGGCCTTCGGAGATTCCGTCGCAGGCCCCGATCACCCCGAATTCCACCGGTGTTCCGCCGGCCTGTCGGATACCAGCCTTAACGGCTTCGGCAAGGGTTCGAAGGATATAGTGCCCCGGAACCACCGTGCTCCATGCATTGGCAATGCCGATCATAGGCCGGGTCAGTTCATCCGCCGAGTATCCCATGGATTTATAAAGGGCACGGTGAGTTACCTTTTCAATGCCCCGTGTGGTGTCCCAACTTCGATATTTCATGGCTTCTCCCTTTTTGCTCACCCCCACCGCCGTCAAAGGGTAGGGGATTTGCGATATTGTAAGACAAGCGGTAGCTTGTGTCTATCCAACAATCCTCTTTCCACTCGCGGGAAAAGGCTTGGGGAAGAGGAGGTGGATAAGCACCAGATAGTGCCCATTCAGAAATGAGAGATAGGACAAAATAGCCACTTATGGATAAATAGATATCATCTTGAAACCAGCATATCATCTTTATTCCTTCGGTCAAGCAGAACTTCTCGTGTTCATTCAGCTTGAAAATGAGTCCATAAGGCATTATCTTATTTACTAGTGGCTATCCATAATTTCCCCTCCCTCGACGAGAGTGGATAAGGGGAGGGGGTAATAAAACGCCGAATCCTTTGATAATCCTATATCTTCCACCCCCACCCTAACCCTCCCCCGTCAAGGGGGAGGGAATTTGAGGCATTTCTGGATGGCCCCTAATTAAGTAGCCAAAAGTTCACGTTTTTGGATGTTGGCGATCAGCTGTCAACTTTCAGTCGTCAAACAAATATCGTAAAAACAAGTAGTTACCAATGGGAGCATTAATATTTAAACACTCTTATTGTTGGTTTTTTAACCGATTTTGAGCAATCAATGTCAACCTTGCATGCCGCCCCGGGGCGGCATATATCATCAAAAGATTGCCCATTCCCTAGCACCCCTTTCCGCGCGGGAGGGAGCTCAGGTATTCATAAAGGAGCCTATAATGTTTGAACAAGGTGTGATCAGACCGCCCAGTGAGGCGTCAAGTTTGCTGGTGAGGGTTACCCGGAATTGTCCGTGGAACCGCTGTCATATATGTCCGGCCTATAAGGGGAAAAAATTCTCCAGAAGAACGGTTGAAGAGGTCAAACACGATATTGATGAGATGAAAAAAGAGTATGCGTCCTTTTCGGACCGATTCACTTCGGCCTTTCTTCAAGACGCTGATTCCCTTATCCTGCCAACCGAAGAATTGGTGGAGATTATTGAATATATCAAAAAGGTCTTTCCCAATATTGAGCGGATCACCACCTATGCCCGTGCCAAATCCATGAAGCGAAAAAACGTAGAGGCTTATAAACACCTTAAAGAGGCGGGCCTAAACCGGATCCATACCGGTATGGAGAGCGGGTCAAGAAATGTCTTAAAGCTGATTGCCAAAGGCAACCAGCCTGAAGATATCCTGGCCGGGGGAAAGCAGGTGAAGGAATCGGGGATTTCGTTATCCGAATATATCATGCCCGGCGTGGGCGGAAAGGCGTTCAGCCGAGAACATGCCCTTGAGACCGCGAGGATACTTAATGAGATCAGGCCGGATTTTATTCGCGTCCGGACCTTCGCGGTTCACCCCATGTCTCCCATTCAAAAGATGGTGGACGCGGGCACGTTCGTGCCTCTGAGCGATGAAGAGGTGGTGAAAGAGATCCGGCTGTTGCTGGAAAACCTGGATGAGATGCCCACCCATTTTCGATGCGGGGACTTCAGCCTGAATCTGCTCATGCAGGTGGACGGCATGTTGAATACCCATAAACAGGCCATGATCGAGGAGATTGACAGGTATTTGGCCCTGACCAAGGAGCAGAAACAGGCCTACTCACTCATTCAACGGACCTATCCGGGCATGAGATCCCTGGATGTGCTTCAGGACCAGCGGCTGATGGAAGGGCTTCGTGGGGATATCGAGACCCTTGAAAAGAATGAGCCGGATGGGTTTAATAAGCATATTAGAAGGCTCATGACATACCAATTGCCGCAGCCGCAGACCGATTGCTGGGAATAACGTCAAGTGATACAACCTGATCCTTGATAGATGATAGAATCTCGGATATGCTCATTCCATTCAGTCCTGAATATCCAATATCGAACAACGAACCGATAAACTTTGAAATACTCATTTCGAAATTCGATATTCTGCGGTTTATAAAAACCTTACCGTTTCAGTCCTGCCTGTCCCGCCATGGCATTTACGACGGCGGATGCCCTGCGCCTTGAGCCATGGGCCTTTTTAAATTCCCACATAATCATTCTCCCGAAAACGGAAATATCCTTTTTCAGTGATCCGTATAAACGGGATGGCCGCGGATGTGAGTGTCACCAGGGTCAGGAAGGCATGAGGAAGGCTTGAACCCAGACGGACCATGATATCTTGGAATTCCATGAGATCCTTGGATAGCTCCTCGATGGGAAGCGGAGAGATATATCCCGCAATCGGAGCCGGGATTTCCGCCTCGATGCCGCCATTCAAAACAACAACCGTTCCGCCCTGAAGTTCAATAACCCTGTTTACAGCCTGTGTTAAATCATGATCATTGGCACCGATGCCCACGATGCCGGACGTATCCCATACAAGGCTAGTGGCCACTGCACCCTGTTTCATTCCCCATCCCCTCACAAACCCGATGAACATCTCGCCTTTCCCGCTGACCCGTTCGATATAGACGATTTTGAGGAAATCATTTTCAGGGTCCGAGGTCACGACGGCACCTGCTTCTGAGATCGTCATTCGTCCTTCACGGGCGACCAGGCCGTTGTACTGGATGTCCATGGTCCTGACGCTTCCATGGTTCAAGCAGGCCGAAATGGGGACGGATAAAGCTCCGGGACTTATAGGTGGGGCATTAACCGTATGATAAAGCGATTCCGGGATGGAGACCCGCGGCAGATCCGCTATCGTCAGGCCCTTTTCAGCCACCACCTGACCTTCCGAGATGACCATGTCAGGAGACATGATGCCGGCTTTCGGAAGGAGCATAATATCCGCGAAGCGACCGGGCGCCAAACCGCCGATCAAATGATCCATGTGTAGATGTTCCGCCGGGTTCAAGGTCGCCATCCGAACGGCCTCCATGAAATCGATACCTATATCAACGGCCTTTTGAACCACATTCGTAAAGTATCCTTCATTCATGAGAAGATTTACATCCACGCCGTCCGTACAAAGAATACATCTCCTCAAATCGATCTTGCCGATGAGTGGACGCAGACTCTCCAAGTCCCTGCGGATATATCCCTCCCGAATCATGGTTCCATAACCCATTTCGAGCCTGTTCAAGATATCATCCGCGGACACGGCTTCATGACAGGATATGGCACCGGCCGCGGCATAGGCCGCTAGCTTTCGATCCGCGGCACCCGCGGCATGACCTTGGATGGATTTCCCGAGCCGTCGGGTCGTCTGCATCAGATCGAAGATGCGATTGTCGGGCGTCAAAATGGCATTTTGCCAATAGGATTCTCCCAACCCGATGATCATTTCATCCTGTAAAAGTTCCCTGGTTTCACGATTCGTAATAAAGAGATGTGCCGCGGCCGGGCTGGTACTGACCAAAGGCGGGATTAGACAAAAGATTTTAACCGGCCGGTTTCGGACTTGCTCTACAAAGGCCTTAAAGCCTTCCGCGCCAAGCCCAAAACCATAGCTCTCCACGTCCGTTACATATGTAGTGGTTCCGCCCGGTATTGAATATTTTAAGAAACCGGTGATGTCACAAAGATTCGCCAAATGGGTATGGGCATCAATCAGGCCCGGTGCCATCACACGACCCTTTGCTTCAATAAGACGCGTGTCCGCTCCTACAGCATATTCCGCATCCGGCCCCACATAGGCGATCCATCTGCCCGATACGGCGATGGATCGATGCGGCACCAGACGGCCTGTATAAACGTCCGCCAAAACACCGTCCCGGATGACCAAATCGGCCGGCTCGTTGCCCAGCGCGGTTTCACTAAGTCTTCGATTGTGTGGATTATATGGAAACATAAGATTATTGCTCCTTCGGTTTGATGGATAGGAAAATCCTTGGGTTTGGATAATCCTTGTCATAAAAATAGGTATTTCCGGTTCGGGTTCCGCACTAAAATGGATGGTTAAGGATCATTCAAAATCGCTGAGGTTCTGATTGTAAAACCGGAAATTATTGATTGGTATAGATGAAACAGGTGGGGATAAACTATAGGATATCTTTTAAAAAGGCAAGGAAGAATATGGAAAGGCGCATGGTGTGATGCGCCAGCGCGCACCACACCACGAAGCATTGACAAGTGTTAGGGTTTAAACCTCTTATGCTGATATTCCTGCGCTTAACGGTTGAACCTGAACTCACTGAACTTGATGGCCCTGAAAAAGACAGCCCTTTCACCCGGTGACCAGTCCCCCCAGACGACATAGACGCGCCTTGCATGACCATCTATCGCAATGCCCCCGGGGCCGTGGTCGCCTGAATGGCCGTCCCAATCCAGCCAGATGTCTCCTGGAGGAGGAGGGGAGGAGTCGGTCTTGCTGACCTCGAGGGGTTCGCTGAAGGTCGTGCCGCCGTCTAAGGAGATAGCGGTCCAAATGCTGTACGGCTCAACAGCCGGGTAAATGTCGCCCTCATTGATCCGCCATATCAGGCCGAGCACGCCTTCTGGCGAATATTTCATATTGGGGAAGAAGTGCGTTTTTGTCGGGTGCGCGGCCACTGTGGTCGGTCCGCTCCACGTGTTACCTGAGTCATGGGTCTGGTACACGAAGAATCGCGCCTTGTCGGTGTTCATGACGGCGACCGCGAAATGCCCCTCCATCGAAGGATCCGCGGCCAGCAGCACCATATTGGGCTCACCCGGCACTTCAAACGGATACGGCACGCGATGTCGATTCCACGTATAGCCTACATCGGTCGTGGTCTGGAACACCACACAAGGCGCCGGGCCGTCGACAAAGTACTGACAGGCGTTCTCATCCACCGACGTCCAACTGAATGCCGTGGCCACTTCACCGTGCGTCGCCTGAACATCCGAGTATCTGATAGAGTATGAACCGTTTTCATCACTGCCTCCAAGCCGCTGGGGCTCAGTCCAGTTCACACCGTCGTCTGAAAAGACGAGCCACCTATCGCCCACAGTACTTAAAATAGGCGAGTCCGGATCGCCGGTTGAACGCGGTCCGAGGAAGCTGGGAGCCCCTAGCCCGCTCACCACATAGATCATATCGTCCATTGATAGGTCACTGCATCCATAGGGAAAATCCGCCGGCGTGCCGGTCAGCACCGGATCACTCCAGGTGAGACCCCCATCAATCGACTTGATGATGCCGATACCGGCACTCGGCAAAAAGGTGGGTGGATCCGCTTCCCAGTCCCCCCAGTTCAGGGCGTTAAAGCCGATATATAAGGTCCCGTCAGGTGTAAACATGATCGGCGATTCACCCTTGGAGATGATCTCGGGATGCCCGGCCGGGTATAGACCGGAGACATCGGACTTCGTCCAGGTCTTGCCACGGTCAAACGATACGAATATGCCGATGGTTGCGAATCCGGGCGTCGCGTAAACCCCGCGTGGGGCTGGAGGCAAGGGTATCGGGGCACCAGTGGGTGTGAACATTACTCGCGGGATGAGTTCGCAGTCAGGATCATTGGCATCTTGGCAGCCTAGGGTGTAACCGGAATCCACGGCAACGATCACAATGTTGTTCGGGTTGGTCGGGTTGACGGCTATCAATGGCATACCGAAACGACGCGTCAGGTCATTGCTCACGTTCACAACCTCTGATTTAAATTTTTTCGGTGTCCAATGGTGTCCTTTTCCTCCAGCGAGGGCCGGAACCGTGAATGCCATCACCAGTACGATTGCTACTACTGTTTTTGAAATGCATCTCATGACTTGCTCCTTTCTTTTGTCTAAAGGTTTTTAGAAACGATACAGATCCCTCAAAAATATCGTAGTTCAACCAGTCATTAATGATGTCCAAAGATGGAAACAATAAAGCACCCCCCTAGAGTACCATCATCATCGTCCGAGGGCGGTGTATTATCTTTTGATGAAGGGATCGGATCCTGGCAAGTGAAATTGGCCGCATCATCGATACTGCCGGTACCGGAGTAAACGGCCACTTCAGGATAAGGGCACATGGGTCGCGTTCTTGGATCTCCTGTAGCCGTAAGACCTGCCCCGGTATAGGATGTGGGTTCAATCCCGTTTTCCACCCAATCCACGAGTGCATCAAAGAGGGCAGCCAGGTCATAACATCCGAGTCCTCCGCCGCAGTGGGCCATTCCCGGTATCATATATAATTTATAAAATTCCTTTGTTTCCGCATCTCCCATGGTGTTTAGGACATTTTCATAATAGTCGACGGATTGGTAGGGGCCGGTTGCCGGGTCGGCCCAACCGCAATAATGGATCAATTTGCCGCCAAGGGTTTTGAATTCGGATAAATCCGGGTCCATGGCATCACATTTATCCGACATGTTCGCCACGACCGTGTCGAAATCCACATCAAAATCAAAGGTCATATAATCCCATGTGGGCCCACCTCCGCCTGAAGGCGAGAGACCCGCGTATTTGACAAAGCCATCCCCAAGACCGAATCCAAGGCTTCCCATGGGCGGCATCCCTACAATCCATCCAATCCAGCCACTCCCGGTACCTCCACCCACATATGGCGGAAGTTGCATAATGGTTTCGGAACCAAATGCCTCGCCAAAGGTGGTGCGAGTGCCGTCGGTTTTCCTTGGACCGTCATAGATATTGTAAATGGCTTGTCGTTGGGCAGCGGTAAAGCAGTCCGGTCCGTCCACATCACCCGGACAGGCCGGCAGGTCTGTCATGGCATCAAAGGTACAATTTCGGGGGTCATCAATCAAACCATCCGCCAGACCGTCAATTTCATCACATTCATCCATGACCGCATCCGCTAGCAGTGATAACTTGGCCGGATCAAGTCCCCTGGCAATGGTCAGTTGCTGTTCCGCCCATACGCCTCGGGTTGTGATTTGGGTGAGACAATGAACCGGATCACCGACAAGAAGGCCGTCAAAGTCTTCAGGATACCGTTGAACCTCGATTAGACCCTGGCGACCCCCCGTGGAACAGGAATTATAATAGGAGTATTCCGGTCCATCCATATCGCAGTAATAGGCTGCTATGAATTTTTTTGCCAGAAGCATGGTTTCATGAACGGACCCAAAGCAATGGTCATTGAGTTTTTGCCGTGCATCAGGGTCCGTGGGTGGATAAGCAAAAGCGAACATCGGGTATGGCTCGGTATGGCCCCCGCTTCCACTTGCGGCCACGTAACCTTGGGCAAGACCTTCATCTATACCGGATTCAACAATAGAACCGGCGGAGCCGCCGTTTCCTATCTGATAATACCGGCCATTCCAATCCGTTGGGAGCTTGATGATAAATTGATCAAAATAACGAAAACCTTCGACCCTGCAGTGTTCGGGTAATGTAGTGGTGCCTGAAATAAGTGTCGCTGAAGTAATGGTAACCCCTGAGAATGAAAGGTCTTGCAGGTTATCACAGGTATTGCATGGTTGAGTACAAAATCCCGCTCCTGAGACCAGAATCAATAGGTTGAAAATTATGACGTTTATCAATAGCAACTTTTGTTTTGAATGCATTTATTACCCCCTCTCCAAATATTTATTTCCATTTTGACGCCTCGGTTTTATCATTTCATGCGGCTTTCGTTTACGCGTGATGATTTCACCTCCTTTCCAAGTTTTCGGGCAAATTCATAAGAATATTTTTTTAAAAGAGGATCTCCTTTGATTAGAATAAAGGAATTTTCCCGAAACACTCTTGCGATGATTTTATTGTGATTAAAATAAATCAAGGATGGAAAATCAAATATAACAAGCTCGACAAATTCGTGGTATCGTCGGAAAAACTTTTTTTTGTAGAATATGGATGAAGGGATTGTAGATTTTTTACTACAAGTAAGGGGTTAGCTTGCTTTAAGGGGTGAGTTTGGTTTCTATGGCATAGCGAATGAGGTCTGCATTGGTTTTCATATTCATTTTATCCAAGATGCGTGCCCGATAACTTGTAATTGTCGTACGGGCCAGAGAAAGTTCATGGGCGATCTCTTTGATAGATTTTCCCTTTACGATCATGCGAAACACTTGATATTCTCTACTTGAAAGGTTTTCGTGCGGCGGCTTGTCTTGATCGCCTGTTAAAGTAACTAAAAGTTTTTCTCCCAGAGAATCGCTCACATATCTTCCACCGGAAGCCGCCTTTCGAATGGCGTGTATCAGATCGTTGGGTACACTTTCTTTTGTTAAATATCCGGAGGCCCCTTCCTTAAGCACCCGAATGGCGTATTGTTCTTCAGCGTACATGCTCAGGATAATAACAGGGATACCAGGCTTTTTTTCTTTGATAGCCCGTAAGACATCCAGGCCATCCATGCCGGGAAGGGCAAGATCCAACAAAATTAAGTCAAACGCACTCTTAAGAATAGCCTGTAATGCCTCACGACCGTCACCCGATTCACCAGCTACTTCAATGTCGGAAGTTTCGGCAATAACCCGCTTCAGCCCTTCACGAAAAATGATGTGATCATCTACGATAAATACATTTATCATTTTACCCCCAAAGTGTTGCTCTGGAATGTCTAGTCTTTTCCCCTTTGTTTTTGATCAATGGGGATTGATACGGTCATGGTGGTCCCTTTGTTTGGGATACCAATAAATTCAGATTGTCCTCCCCAGAAGCGAACACGCTCCCTAATGCCGGTGATGCCGAATGATCGTGGGTCTTCAACCTGGCTTTTTGTGATACCCCTACCATTGTCTTTAACCTTAAGCATCAATGTCCCTTGATCATTTTTTAAATTGACATTAACACGGGTTGCGCCGGTGTGACGAAGAATATTGGTCATGGCCTCCTGTAAAATGCGAAACAGCATCAGCGCGAACCCATTTTCTTGAATGGGAAATACCGAATCGATTTTGGCATTACAATGGATACCTGTGCGTTTTTGATATTCTTCTAAATACCATTCAATGGCGGCCGGGAGCCCGAAATCTTCCAGGATCGGTGGTCTCAATTCCGAACATAAGTGTCTTACGGAATGGATGGCATGGTCAATCTGATTCTCCATTGATTTCGTTTGGTTCGATGACACATCATGATCTTTGGATAAATTCTTGCGAAATTGGGTGACATCAATCTTCAAAGCAGATAACGTTTGTCCGAGTTCATCATGAACCTCACGGGCAATCCGGGTCCTTTCTTCTTCCCGCGCGCGTTGAAGATGCTCTGAAAGATAGCGCAGTTCTTCTCTGGAATTTTCCACTTCTTTTTCCGCTTTTTCCCTGATCCGGATCTCTTTAAGTAATTCCTTATTGACGGCCCTAAGCTCTGATGTCCTTTCCTTCACCCTGTCTTCCAATTCTTCCTTGGCACGAAGTAGTCCTTTTTCAGCCGCCTTCCAGGCCGAAATGTCACGTATAATGACATGAAGGATTTGTTTTCCTTGAAGCTTGATTTTGGTGACGGTCGCTTCAACAGGAAAGACATCACCATTAAAACGTTTAAGGACCCACTCAAATCGAAGGCTTTTTTTCTTAAGAGCTAAGGTAAAGATTCCCTTTGCTTTTTTTGATGATACCAGGCCGTCCGGTTGCTTTTGAGGCGATAAGCGAGCCAATGTGGTCTCGAGTATGGTATTCTGATCTTTTTTCAGTAACATCCGCTCCGCAGCTCGATTGTAATCGATTATTTTATCCCCTTCAAACAGAAACACGGCATCGGGTGATTTTTTAAAAAGGGTCCGAAATTTGGATTCACTTTCTCGAAGTTCCGCCTCCGCCCGTTCGCGACGGGTCACATCCGTGCACATGCTGACAACCTTTTTGTTTGGCAATAAAGCCGCTCTTACTTCTATGAATCTCGTTTTTCCATCTTTAGAGATGACTTTATGAGTAGCCATGGCCTTTCCCGAGGTTGCCAAATCTTTTTCGATTTTATTGGCACCCCTTTGATCTTTTCGGTCCGGCGAGAATTTTTTTTGGGCGACTCGGCCTGTGGGTATCTCCGAAACCGTATACCCCATAAGATTGAAGATTTCATGGTTAATATATAAGACCTTGCCGTCACCTACCGTCTCATTAATGGAAACCCCATAAGGGGCGTTATCCAGGATGGATATGATATCTTCCCTATCGGCGCCATATATCCATTGTCCACGGTCTTGTTCGGGATTTATTAGGTTCCTGCTATCTCTAATCTTTTTCGCCATGGTATTTCCCTTTCCCGTTTTTTCGAGATGCTAAACGAGTATGATTGTCGAAATAATAGCCAATTCGTCCAGGCTGGTCAATCAGCATATCGGCTCCTCCTTTTTGCCCCTTGAACATTACCGGGGATAGTTGTATAAGCTTTCTTTATGAAAATCATTTTGCTTTTAATCTTTTGGAGCCTCTGGTTCCTCAACTTCACCACGAGGTCCGTGCTTTCACCGCTTCTTCCCATTATTGAGGATGAGCTGGCCATCAGTCATGCCATGGCGGGCAGTTTTTTCTTTTATATTTCAATCGGCTTTACCATAACCGTTTTTATGACCGGGCAGATATCCAAGGCCATCGGTTATAAGCGCGCCATTATATCCAGTTTATCCCTTCTTGTTCTCGTGCTTGTTTCACTTCATTTCGCTGATACATACCTTCATTTTGCGATTATCGCCTTTTTTATGGGTATCGGATCCGGGATCTATCTCCCATGCGCCATCCCACTTATTACATCCATATTCAGCAGAGATAACTGGGGGAAAGTGATCGGGTTTCATGAGACGGCAGCATCCGCAAGCTTTTTATCGATTCCGATCCTTGTTGCCGTTGTTTTGCGGTTTTTTCATTGGAAATCGATCTTCCTCATGACGAGCGGGGCATTCCTTGTATTTATTATCCTATTCTGGGTGCTTGCCCCTGATACGCGCGCCCATGCCGAGAAAAAAGCCGGTTATCTCACCATTATACGCCGTAAAGAGTTTTGGATATTGACGCTTTTGTGGTCTATGGCGGCCATGTCCACAGCAGGTGTTTACAGTATTACACCCTTATACCTTGTAAAAGAAAAAGGCATTGCATTGGAATTTGCCAACACCGTCTTCGGTATTTCAAGGGTCGGAGGGTTATTTGCCACTATTTATATAGGTTTTATTCTCGATCGATTTAATGTGAAAAACATTCTTACTTTTATTATATTGGTGACGGGTCTCTCCACCGTTGGAATCGCCCTGGCTCCCGTGTTTTGGCTGTTAGTATGCATGTTGATTATACAGGCCACTGTCTGCATGACCTTTTTCCCCACGGCCATCATGACGATTTCAAAATTGACTCCGCTCGAGGAGCGGGGTACATTTATGGGCATGACCTTGGCGATTGCGTCGACCTGTGGGGGTGGGATGAGTCCTGTCGCCTTGGGATTTGTTGCCGACCGATGGAGCTTTGGAATCGGTATACTTGTAATGGGGGTTTTGACGGCACTTTCCAGTATTTTTATCAGGAAGCTTTCATTAACAGGCTCATCATAAAAAACATCTCGATCTAGGATGGATGATATAAGAGGTTGAACGGAGTGGATTGATTTCATGGCTAAAGATTTTTATGAAATATTAGGGGTCAAAAAAGACTCGACCCAGGAGGAGATCAAAAAGGCCTATCGCAAACTTGCCCGAAAATGGCATCCGGACATCAATCCGGGCAATAAAGAGGCTGAAACGAAGTTTAAAGAAATATCCGGCGCTTATGATTGCCTTGGTGATAAGGAGAAAAGAAAACTCTATGATGAATTTGGTGAGGAGAGCCTCCATTCAGGTTTTGATGCCGAGAAGGCACGGGAATATAAAAAATGGGGAGCCTATCAACAGCAAGGCGCCTATGCAGGCTCCGGGGCCGGACAAGGCTTTGGCAGATATGAAAGCTATGAAGATATCTTCGGAGACCTTTTTGGCGCCAGCCGGGGGCAGGGGAGAGGTTTTCGGACCACCATGTCTTCGAAGGGAAGGGATATTGAACACGAGATGTCCATTGACCTGATATCGGCCCTTAAGGGTTTTGAAACGGAATTCGCCATGCAAGGGATAAAGACCTGCCCAGTATGTAACGGTTCGGGGATGGATCCCCATTCCAAACTAACCACCTGCCCGACGTGCGGCGGGTCCGGTCGTCTTAATGTGGCGGAAGGCCCCATCCAATTCACAAAGCCCTGCCCTCAATGCCACGGCCACGGCCAAATCGGCAGGCCCTGCTCTCAATGCGGCGGCAGCGGCCAGATCATGGGCACCGAGAGGATCAAGGTGACCATCCCTCAAGGGGTGAAAGAGGGCTCAAAGGTTCGTGTGGCCGGCAAAGGGGAACCGGGTTTGAACGGTGGGCAGCCGGGTGATCTGTATCTCATTATCCATATCCAGCCGCATTCTTTTCTAAAGAGGGAAGGGGACAATCTGCTTATGGAGGTCCCGGTGACGGTGGGTGAGGCCATGATTGGTGGAACCATAACGGTTCCAACCATTGACGGTCCGGTGAATGTCAAGGTGCCTCCCAAGAGTCAAAGCGGGCAATCATTGCGTTTGAAAGGTAAAGGGGCACTGAATCCGAAGACCAAACAGAAAGGTGATTTGTTGGTAAAGCTGGTGGTGAAGGTGCCTAAAACCGATGATAAGGAAATCCTGGAGACCGTGGAGAGAATGGACAAATTTTATCTGGGGGATCTTCGAAAGGATATCCGGTTGTGATCAGGGAATGAGTCCAGCCCGTATTTGATTCGCCAGATCTTCCAATATGTCATCAAACTGTTTCCTCATGTGGATCATGCTTTCTCGCATTCGGAGTATGATTTCAACACCCGGCAGGTTTACATCCATTTCCTCCATGAGTATCTTGGCTAAACGGAGTCTTTCCAGGTCATGGGCTGAAAATCGCTTTGTGGGCGGGCCTTTCGTGCATGTGGGACAGAGGATCTCCTCTTCTTCCAGGTCGGCGATAAATCTTTCTTGCACCTGAAAGATTTCAATCACCTCAGAAATGGTCCAATATTCTTTGCTCATGTATTAGGCCCTCTTCCTATATTTTTTTTGAGGTCTGATTGATGATTATTCAGGTGAAAACCGAAATCCAGGAGTTTCTGAAATTACTGTACATTCCTGGTTTCCGGATCTCGCTACGCGATTCAGCTTGTCCGGAACGATCGGTTTTACGTTTTACGACGCATTCTCTTTCACCTGAATGACACCTGAGAGCAATGCCCAACATTATCATTCATTCAATTCAGAACCCAAAAAAGATGAAAATTTAGAGCATGAACTTTTTACGAAACGATGCTGATTCGCTTTCTAAGGCACCAGCCAAACAGCGCGATCCGTGGCATTATAAAGGACGTGCCTGGAAACGCTCCCCATGAAGAAGGAATTATCTATACCCCTTCGGCCGATCACCAGGGTGCCGAAACCACCTTTTTTGGCCTCTTCGACAATGGTTTTACCAATATTCAGGGTGCTTACCGCTTGTTTGATTTCGACCTGACTCTCTTTTATCCCTGCTTCTCTGAATCGTTGCTGGGCATGGATATAAAAACTGTCAACACACCGTTTATCCCCCTGGGTGATCACTTCGTCGATCATGCCATCTTCTTCGTCAAATTCAATGGTGCAATAATCTCTTAATCTCGGGGAAACATGCAATAACGTAATGGTGACATCCGGATTTCCGCCGATCATGAAACTTGCGTGATCCACTGCTCGAAGTGCGCTTTCAGAGCCGTCGATGGCGATCATCATCTTCGACGAGGAGACATCTCCCCCAATGGCCCAGACAGGGGTTATATTGGTATGTTCCAATACACTGTTGCTGACACTGCCCATAAATGATTCGGCCATACGGGATAGACCTCTTCTGCCCATCACAATGGCGTCGCAGAGGGATTGCTTGGCATAGTCCAAAATGCCCTTAGCGGTCCCCATGATCATGGGCTGGGAGACCAATTCAATATGTTTTTCATCAATACCCAGTTTGATCATCATGGATTTTGATTCATCCAGGATTTTGATGGAATTTTCTCTGTTTTTATTCACCACATCCTGCAAGGCGGCCTTTGCCTTGGGGTCCTTTCTGGCATCCTCGACGAGAAATTCAGATAGTTTGGGCTGTATATTGATAAGGATATAGCGCATATCCTCAATCACGGATTCCATTTGAACCGTGTATTCAATGGCCTTTTTGGAGTTGGCGGAACCATCCATCGCAATCAAGATCTTTTTTTCCACGAGGTATCCTCCTTCATGTGTGTTTAGGGAAATTGGTTTTTAGGACCGAATCCGAAAAAATCGACTGTATTCTGGATTATCGGATCATGGGCCTTTTCATCGGTCGGCAAATGGCATTCAGTTATTCACGCCCATCCATTAATCCCCTCTCCCCTCACGTGAGGGGGCTTCGGCGTGAGGTCGGCCGAACGGTTAGGGAAGGGAATTTGAGATATTTCAGGTTGAGCACGAATGAAATAACATGAGTATAAAAGATATAGAAATTAATGGGATTGTGTCAACACAAATAATACTTATGACGATCTCGTAAAAAGTCGGAAAATACGCATTTTCGTCATTCCGGCGAAGGCCGGAATCCAGTCTTTTCAGATAGTTACATGGATTCTGGACCCCGGCCTTCGCCGGGGTGACGACTTTTTACGAGTATGTCACTTTTAACCATGGAGACAATAGTTGACTAATGGACCCGCGTGGTTATATTTTGCAGGTTTGGAATCTAGTTGGACATTATGGATAGGAGGGCTCACATGAATATTTTGAATAGAGTCGGCAAGCAGGGCTTTCTTTATGTAGGTCGGATTTTCATCTTTATGGGGCTGTTTTCATTTTTTTCTTCACCCGGTTTTGGTAAACCCTTTCGCCTGGAAAAGATTCCGGACCAGGGCAAAAATTTTAAATGCCGGACATGCCATGTCAGCCGATTCGGCGGTAAGGAGTTTAATCCCTTTGGAAATGATTATAAAAGGCTTGGTCTTCAAGCCGGGGATAATTACACCGAGGAGCTAGGAGCCCTGGATTCGGATGGAGACGGCTTCTCCAACAAACAGGAATTTGATGCCAAAACCAATCCCGGAAATCCAAAGTCAAAACCTGAATGAGATACTGAAATATCTCCCTCTCTCTTTTCAGACCATCCCTTTACCTGGATAGACCCGGTGGTCGCTCTCGGGGGTTGATCTATTCACATTCGGACATTCAAAAAACGCGATCATACCATGATCCGTGATCTCGAGAAAATGATCCGGTTTTGTGTTTTCCTGATTTCCCGTTGGCAAGTATTATTATATTTATGAACATTGTGTCAAAATTCCCTATCTTTGTTTCTGCGTTGACACCCGATGCCTTAGCCCATATACTTCAGTTCAAAAAAGGGTAGGTAAAGGGGAGGGTGGCCAGGTCTCCCTTTTCCACCCCAAGACCCAACCGTTCGGCTGGGCTCTTGCCGAGGTCCTCCCCCGGCAGGGGAGAAGTGGGCGACATTTCAACATAAGCTGCAATGGTATTTTGGAACCTTTCCACTAGCCATTGATTTTTATATGAATTGCACGGGTGAAAAACGATCAATAATCATACGGAAAGGAAAGGAACATGAAAATTTTAAAGATTGATCATCTGGGTATCGCTGTTTCAAGCATAGAATCCGGGAAGGTATTTTGGACCGAAACACTGGGACTTGGTTTTGAAGGCACGGAAACCATCGCGGAACAAAAGGTCACCACGGCTTTCCTTCCAGTGGGGGAGAGCGAGGTGGAACTTCTGGAGTCGACCGCACCGGATGGCCCCATCGCGAAATATATCGAAAAAAAAGGGGCCGGCATCCAGCATATCGCGTTTCGAGTGGATGATATTGAGTCCGCTCTGGCGGAGCTGAAAGCGAAAGGCGTTCAGCTTATCGACGAGAAACCGCGCCTGGGAGCGGGTGGCGCAAAAATTGCATTTTTACATCCCAAGGCCACAGGAGGCGTCCTGGTGGAGTTGTGTGAACGGTAACACATTGTAACTATGCATAAAATGCAAGGCCGCATTGGGAGGTGATGATGAAAATAGGCGTGTTTTTCATGATGATAATCACGGTGTTTATGGGTTGCGAGGCCATCGCGACCGCCCGAGAAGATCAGGTCGCCTGGACGGCACAGAAACAAGATCCGGGTTCAGCTAGAAGCACGGTCAATGAAGAAGACAGCGCATCCATTATGGTGAATGAGATCGCCAGGCATCTTCATAAGCTCACGAATAAGCGGGTCACGGTGGCGGATTTTACGGATATTGAAGGGAATGACCTGGAGGAAGGAAAGCTTTTTGCCGAACAGGTCATCACGCGTATGTTACGGCATGGAGGCTTTCGCGTGATCGAGCGAAGTCGACTCAATAAGGTATTGGAGGAAAAGAAACTCAGCCTGGCCGGTATCACCCAGGAAGAAGAAAAAGAGATCGGAACCCTTTTGAATGTAGACGCTATTGTTTCCGGGACCATCGTTCATTTTGATGATTTTGAGGAAATTCACGCAAGGATGATCGATGTCAATACCGGTGAGATCTACTGCGCCGTAGAGCATCGAAAGGGCCAGCAAGAGCGACGGAAAGAAATCGCCGCGTTACCTCCTGAAGAGAGACAAAAGGTCGAGAAGGAGTTTCAGGACAGGGAGACAGAGCGAAAAGAGAATCCGGAACGATACGAGCTTGAAACAAAACATAAAGAGTTCTTACAACAGTTGAAGAGGGAAGATTCTTTTACCTTTGATCGTGTCATTCGAACCATTGACAAGTTGAAACGATTTTTTGATGAAAATCCCCGCAAGTACCTTTTGTTTACAGAACCATTGGATTCCGAGAATCTGACAAGGCTGAAAGATAGAAAGCCCGATGCCTATAAGGATGTCGCCAAATTCAATAAAGAATTAAAAGTGGTTTTTAAGGTCTCCCCTCCCTTTAAGGACCTGTTGCAAATGCAGAGGGAACACGTGATGGAAAAGATGAAGTCAAGATAGTAGCGGCTTGACTTTTTTGCGCGGTAATAGGATAAATGCCCCCATGAAACATGAGCGATGACCCGCTTCGATTCAATACGTTCTATAGTGCCCATACGTTGCTCCCCCATCCCCGAGCGGGAGTTGGGGCTAGGTGGGGGGAGAGGGTCGGGATGAAAGTATAACGTTAATAGTCTTTATCAGGCAGGCGGGATAGCCGATTGAGTCGAACAATGAACAAAAACTGATGCCGCGCAATCGTCGTAATGAAAATTAGTCGTCAGATCCCATACCTTCTTTTATGGCTAACCATTCCCATCGGATTCGGGATCATTTATCCATATATTGATCATAACCCCCGGTATCTGGGTTGGCTCACCGCCGGGCTTATCATCTATGTATTGTTTTTCTCCGTGGTGGTTCATGAGCTGTTCCATGGCCTGGCGGCCCGTTTCTGCGGCGATTATACAGCCGAGGATTCCGGGCGTCTGACCTTTAATCCCATCAGTCATGTGAGTGTGGTGGGAACCATTTTCGTTCCCCTGGCTCTTCATCTGTTGCACGCCTCCATGATCTTCGGATGGGCCAAGCCCGTCCCCTTTAATCCCATCAATCTGAGGCATCATCCAAGAGATCAGGTCTTGTTGGCCTTATCAGGGCCTTTCTCCAATTTTGCCTTGTCCTATATTTTTTTCTGCCTGTATATCATCATCGGGACGGCCTATAATCATTTTTTCCCGGAATCCATCATCAGGCTCCATTTGGATATCATGTCCCCCATCCCTATAGGCGACGTGCCCTTTGGGCCTTTGTGGTTTATCATCTTTCAAATTCTCAGTATCGGCATTCTGATCAATATTGTTCTCGGCGTTTTTAATCTGATACCGTTCCCGCCGCTGGACGGCTCATGGATCCTCAAAGCGGTGCTTCCCAAAAAGGCTACGGTCTTTTTTGGCAAAATACAAATTCTCGGCTTCATCCTGATTATCCTGGCCGTGCAATTTCATTTATTGGATCTGTTTTTCTTTCCGGCCGGCATAGCTATCGGGTTGCTCCACTATGTCTCCGTATTTTTTCTGGGTTGATACAATGTACTGCCGAAATTGCGGAATCTATCATGAAAAGGATCAAAAACAGTGCCGGATCTGTCATGCAACACTGGTGGGCGGCCAAGCGGAAGATCGAGCCAGGATTTTTGTCGACCTGACTCAAGTCCCGTTGGTGGCCTTATTGCGATCCGTAAAAAAGGTAAATCCAGCCTTGGCTTTTTTCATTTTTCCATTTATTACGGTCATTTATTTTTTCAAAAAGGCCTTCCATAAACCTTTCCTTTCTCCATTTTTAAACAGCCGGACCCAAAAATACCGTGTCACGCAAATCAATGAGACCAGCGGAGCGTATAAAGGATCTTACAAGGCTGCAATAACCTTTCTTGAGCGAAATGGTTTCAAGCCGTTGATCGATCTTGAGGATGTCAACCTGAGCCAGGTGATGCTTCGAAAGATCATGATCAACTCTGCGCAAAAGGTATATGGGACCCTGAATATTCAAAAGGGAACGGGTAGGGTGGCGCACATCACGTTCCATGCCGTTACATCCCAAAAGACCTATGTGGAGGTGAACAATGAATATGGGTTCCCTTTACGATATCCCAAGAATTGCATGATTCAATACCTTCCTGGCCTGTCCATGGAAGCCGCATATCATACCTTTTTGAATATCTTCAAAGAGATCGGAGAACAGCCCATTGCGGTGCCGCTGAAAAGTCTCATGCCCATAAATCATAAGATCACGCAATACAGTATTGATCAAGGACTCCGACAGGGCATGTTTCAGATCAAAACACCCCCAAAACCATTGCGATTCGGACAGACAGCCACCCTGCATATGTGTTCATTTCATCCCCTGAATGCCGCTGTAAGAAAATGCTCAATATGCAATACGCCGGTGTGCGAGGCCTGTTACACCACCAAAGACGGCCAATATTATTGCGATCATTGCCTGGCGGAAACGACCGTCGAAGAACCACCTCTGCTCTCTGGCGTCTTAAAATCCACTCACGGTGTCAAGATGCCGGAAGGATTTTATTTTGCGGGGCTGGGCATGCGGCTCCTGGCTACCTTGTTGGATCTGGTTTTCATCGGTCTTTTAACCACAGGCGTCTATTATGGTGTCCGGGTGATCACTGGGGATGGGTCCAGGACTTTTCCTTTTATCATGGCCCAATTTTTTGGGGTGGCCTTTACAATATGGTATTTCATTATATTGCCCGCAAAGTTTGGCCAGACGGTGGGTAAGAAGATCCTTGGATTGCGCATTATCGATCTGACGGGGTTTCAACCTGATAAAGCGGCCGCGATAGTCCGGTTTGGTTATCATATTCTCAGCGGCCTCTTCATATTTCCCGTGCTGGGCTATTTTTTCATCCTGTTTAAGAAAACCAGACAAGGTCTTCATGACCGTCTGGCGGAGACATTCGTGATTACACGCTCACCAAAATGGAAGGCAATCCTTTCATGGTGTCTTTTAGCAGTACCCTTGATCGTAGGAGGTTGGTATTTCATCCCAGATGTCTATTCGCTTTTGACTTTGGACGATTCATCCGAAATCATTTTAGAAAAAAAGTGGTCTTTTCCACTGGATACCCCCGAGAGTTATGTGAATTCCGCGAGGATTGTTGATCATCAATGCATCGTCTCCACGCCTTTATCCCTTACGGCGTTGGATATCTATTCAGGGGATAAGGTCTGGGGAAAAGCGGATCTGGCGGATTCAACCATTTACAGTATGGGCAAAGATCATGACTCACTTCTCATCGTAAAGAATTCGGGTGAAGAAAAGGCTTTACTGGCGCTTGTTCATACCACATCCGGGTCCATCACATGGAAGCAAAACCTTGATATCATTGATCCCGTGGTGGTGGCGGATTCAAAATCCATCATCGTCTATGGGCTTCAACTCATCCGCGAATATTCTCCGGATGGGAGACTCTTGTGGAAAAGGCAGTTCTCTGAACCTGGCGCGGAACTATATGCGATTCTAAACAAGGATATCTTGGTCAATATCTACACGGCATCATCACACTCGTTCATGTATCTGGCAAGGCATACGGGAGACATTCTCTGGGAAATAAAAGAAGCCCGATACGGCATCGGGCCCAATTTGGGGAAAGGTTACCAACTATTCTATTTCGACGACGGGCAGTGCGGCCTTATGCACCTACCAGAGCAGAAGGTCCTTTGGCAATCGCCGGAGAATATTTATCATCCGGCCTATGATGTGGATGTAGCCCCTGAAAGCGATGACCTTCCCTCATACCTATATACAACACGCTCCGTTATCCATACAAAAGATGGCTCGGCTTTTTTAAAATATCCCGAAGGCAGTCATTTGATTTGCATTACGAATGATTTTCTCATTGTCTCTCCCCATCAATTTACCGGTCTTACTCAGACTCCTCAGATCGACATGCTTCTTCTGGATAAATCCGCGGGCCTATTGAAAAAACAGTTTCCCGCGACAAATTGGATTTCTCTTCGGTATATCATGGAAAACGCGTCGGACATCTATCTCTTGGCGGGCACCAGGGTAAAAAAGAGCATGACCGGTGAGCTGGTCATCATTCATAAAGACACTTTTGACATGCGCCGGATACCCATCGGTAAAAACGTCTATTCCCCCGTCAACCTTACCGTATTCCCGCGCACCAATACGGTCTTCATCCAGACCTATAAAGATGTGGGGTTATACGCACTACCAGAGCAATCGGAAGCCCTATAATGATTATGGAAAATCCCTGACCGATTATTTTTGCAACTCTTTTTGGTAACAATTTAGGTCTTTCTAAATCCAAACGATTGGATTCCGCGATCAAGTCGCGGAATGACCATGCAAAAACCAAAGGTGATGGTCTCGTAAAAGTCGAGAAATACGCGTTTTTGTCATTCCGGCCTGCCTGTGCGTGCCCGCATGCAGATGGTCAAAGGCCGGAATCCAGCCTTTTCAGGTAGTTCTCTGGCCCCCGGCCGCAGTCTATCCCATACTGGATTCGGGACCGGGGTGATGACTTTTTACGAGTTCGTCAAAAGTGATCATTTACAGTCGCGTAACCAAAAACGAGGCTGGTCATTCCGCGACCCCTCATCAAGTGCGGGGCAGGCTTGATCGCGGAATCCATAGGTCCGCGCCAAATTTTTCAAAAATCT
>JAFGGA010000173.1 GCA_016930835.1 Deltaproteobacteria bacterium | reverse complement strand
TAAACTTATGGCTGATCCAATACGTTTTTCCAGTTTTACGGGGTCCCCATAGAAAAACGGATTGTTTAGGCGGTAAATCAATCGCTAACAGCCTGTTCAATATTTTGCCGCTTCAGACATTTTAATGGGTACCCCCCATATATTGCGTTTTGCCACTGAAAAAAGCTAACCAATGATAGGGATGATCCCTATCATCCCTTAACTGCTTACAAGCCGGAATCATTGTAAATGTCAAGGGCGGCGGAGCCGTTCATTTTACCCTTGATATTTACAATGATGAAGGCTATCAGTCTAACATGCTGAAAATTTAAAGAATTCCAAAGAAACACAATATATTGTATGGACCCATTAAAAACCCGGAAGACCCAATATTTTTTTCATGCAAGGATAATGTATCTAGATATTTTGTCCTGTCAAGCAAAATTATCCCCATCCAGGCGGTACCTGAATTTTGCTCTTTTATCAAAACTTATGTCCCATATCAGTTTAAGCGTCCGACCATTTTTTCGTGAGATTTCTTGAAATTTAGCAGACAGCTTCTTCACCCCTTGACACACAAGGCTTATATTCCCATACTCATACTACAAAAACATGAGTTCTTATCACATTCAATTTTATTACCTTGCAGACTATATATAATCGCTAAACAGAAAATTATGACCCATCAGGTTCTCAAAGATCAGGAGATATGGGACCAAAATCCAGTCTATGATTCTGTAATCGAAGACAAAATTGCCTATGCCACATCGCGCGGCCTATTGTTCCAAGGTGATATTCAGAGACTTCTTCCATATATCCATAGTGAAACAATAGATACAGTATTTGCTGACCCTCCTTTTAATCTTTCAAAAATCTACGGTGAACGCGTAAATGATAACCGGTCAGATAATGAATACATCTCCTGGTGTAAGAAATGGCTGGATCACTGTATTCGGGTCTTAAAACCGGGAGGAGCCATTTTTGTTTACAATCTGCCGAAATGGAACATCACGCTAAGCAATTACTTGATAGAATCCGGGATGATTTTTCGCCATTGGATTGCAATAAACATCAAACTTTCCTTGCCCATACCCGGGCGGCTTTATCCTTCCCATTACAGCCTTATTTACTTCACAAAAGGTAAGCCAAGGACTTTTAAAAGAATCAGGACCCCGATTGAGATATGTCGTCATTGCGGAAGAGAGCTAAAAGACTACGGTGGGCACAGGGGGGCTATGAATCCTAAGGGCGTTAATCTAACTGATGTGTGGAATGATATTACACCGGTTCGGCACAGGAAATTCAAAAGCAAAAAGAGAACTGCCAATCAACTGTCTACAAAAATTCTCGAACGAGTTGTTCAACTCTCTACCATGGAATGTGATATCGTCCTGGACCCTTTCGGGGGTAGCGGAACGACTTATGATGTCTGTGAAAGACTCAATCGACACTGGATCGGAATGGAGATTGAGAGCTGCGATGAGATTATTGAGAGGCTGCAAACAGAAGAGCTGCGACCCCACAATTCTGAAGACTATGTAGAAGACTGAAATGAGGACAACACTTGGATTATTCAAACATCTCGGATGCCCTTGCCCATGATTTCACTGAAAAACTTTTCCCCGCCAAATATCAACTCCTTCCGAATTTGGATGATGTTTATGAATTGAGACTCGCCCATTATGAAAGTCAAATATTATCTGATAAAGCACTTCTGCGAAATGGCGCCTATTTCGCACGCGTCGGCAATACTTTTACCCGGCATTTCCTCATGTGCACGGGTGAGTCGCTGAAACTCCCGGAGCATTCCTCATCCAGACTAAAGTCTTTTTTTGAAAAGAATCTTTTCAGAACCGGTTATGCGACCCATGGACTCTTTCCCTATAGGGGTAAATTTCATCCTCAAATGATAAAAGGGCTGATAAACATCATGGGACTCAGGCCGGGCGATACGTTATTGGACCCGATGATGGGATCCGGAACAGCTCTGGTAGAGGCCTCTTTAATGGGAATAAAATCCATCGGTATTGACGCGAGTCCCTTTTGCAGATTCATGACCCAGACCAAGATCGATACCCTTACCATGTCCTTGAACCGAGCAAAAAAGGCATTGAGCAATTATAAAGAGGTTTTTGAATATTTTAGAAGGAAACCCCCAAACCCGGCAATTAAATCCAAAGTTACCTCAAAAATGGTCTCGCCAGATATGATGTCTATTATGGAACCAGCCGCCGAATATGCATTAAAACAAGACAGGAACGGACTAACAAAGAAACAGAGGGAAACCTCCGATACTTACAATTTCCTGTTACTGGCCTTTCTGGATAGTGTCGGTTATTCTGAAAGGAGTCAGCGAAAAACGCCGCTCGAACAGTTCAAGGCTGTTCTTGAAAGATATCTATTTGTCGCGGAAAAGATACAGAATGTCCTAAAAGGTTTTGAACAGGATATCGCGCCTGCGAAGGCACTTGAGGGTGATGCAAGGTATCTTCCTCTTGAGAACGCAGCTTTGGATGGTATTATATTTTCTCCTCCCTATAGCTTTGCAATCGATTACCTGAAAAACGATGAGTTTCATTTGAATTTTTTCGGCGTCGAAACTGAAAGGCTTCGAGAATCAATGATAGGTCTTCGGGGCAGGAAGATGTCTGATAAATTTCAGATCTACAACTTCTGTGGTAGCTTTAATTATTGCCATCTTAGTCATTACCCAATTGATATTGTTATTTTTTCTTCCTTTTTTGTTTACAAAATCCATAATACCATTATTAAAATCGACCAAACCCTGGTGAATATGGATAAAAACCTTTATGTCATGGCTTCTGTTCTCCAAAAACAGAATAAAGTCAACGACTCTAAAACAATAAAAGCCGAAGATCAATTGACATATAAAATCTGCAAGAATTGTGGTGGCAAAAACAGGAAGGAAGATGTCACCTGCACCCATTGTAGTAAACTTTTAGCCTAGGCATCTCATAAAAGTCCAATAAAAAGTTCTTATCACCTCACCTCTTTAGCCAATCTTGAAAAACCGGATCGACAATCTTCCATCGATTATTTTCAATTTTCTCAATAAGATCAAGTTGCGAAAGCTTATGCAGGGCCTTCTGTATCATGGCTTGGGTGAGTTTGTATTTATCTAAGAATTGAGATGAAAAGACAGGCAACAGGGGATCATTTGGGATGTACAATATATTATATGGCCTTGAAAAAAAGTAATTCCCAGGGCACCCTCCCCCCGTATCAAGTACGGGGCAGGCTCTAACTCCTCCCGTAAAGGGAGGGGAACCTTTTGGACTTCATTCATTAATCAAGTCATTCTACTTTTTGTTCATTTGTTTGTCTTTCAACGCCATGACGATCTTTTCCGGTGTCACGGGTTGTTCCTTGAACCAGATACCGGTGGCATCATGAATGGCGCTGATGATCGATGGTGGTGTGCTTACAATGGCCCCTTCCGATGCCTCTTTGGCCCCGTAAGGACCATGAGGGTCATCCGTGATGATATCAATGATTTCAATCTTCGGGGTATCCATAGACAACGGCATCTTGTAATCAACCAGATTCGGGTTCAGGGTCTTTCCCTTGTCCATCTTAAATACCTCATACATGGCCTGCCCTAAGCCCTGCACCGCGGCCCCCTGGTTTTGGGCCTCTACATTCACCGGGCTGAGGGGCTTGCCGCAATCATGGGCGATCACCATGTTGGTGCATTTTACGAACCCGGTCTCCGTATCCACATCCACCTCGGATAACTGGGACGTGAAGCTATAGGCCGTGCCACCATTGCCTTCACCCCGGTCAAAATCCAACTCTTCGATGCCGTATTGAGAATATCCCCGGCCCAGGATCACCGCGCCCGATCCGGAATAGGATGCCACCTTGGCCATTTGTTCAAAGGACATGGCGAGATCCGGAGAGCCCTCCACATAGACCCGGTTGTTTCTAAAGGCAATCTCTTCGGGACTGACCTTCCAGTTCCGGGCCGCGATTTCAGCCAATTGCCTCTTCACATCCTGGGCCGCTTTTTGGGCGGCCTCTCCTGCCAAGACCGTAACCCGGCTTCCATAACTGCCCGCATCGCACGGTGTCAGGGCGGTATCCACCCGTTTGATATCGATGTCCTCCACTTGCAGACCCAGTTCCTCGGCAATGATCTGGACCAGCACGGTATCCGATCCTTGGCCGCAATCCGTGGCCCCGGTCAGATAGTCAATAGTACCATCCTCACAGAGTCGAATCACGGCGGCACATGATTGGTGACCGCGCTGTCTAGCGCCGCTTAAATAGGCGGTCCCGGATATACCCACGCCATGGGAAATTGGATCATGAGTGGATTTTTTATTATCCTTGCTCCTCCATTCAGGGCGATCTCTTAATGTTTGAAGCCCTTCCGTCAGACCGCAAGAATCCACCGTCACCTTGTTGATGGTGGTATGGGGAGCGGTGACGGCGTTTTTGAGTCTTACTTCTACGGGATCCAGGCCCAGTTCTTCGGCCATCATCTCCATCTGGATCTCGGCGGCAAAGCGCGTGTGGGTCACACCGTGCCCCCTCATGGCCGCCCCGATGGGATTGTTGGTGAACACGCGAAAGGCGTCATGCTTGAAGTTAGGGAGTTTATAGGGAAGGGTACTCATGAATCCCGTCAGATACATGGTCAACGGACCGATGGCCGTGTGCCCGCCGCCGTCCGCAATCACACGGCTGTGCATGCCGGTGATGGTCCCGTCCTTTTTCATGCCCATCTTATTCAAGATGATCATGTTGTGCCGCCGCCGGCAGGTCATGAGGACCTCTTCCATGCTGTAGACAAATTTTACGGGTTTTCTCGTCATCCGGGACATGAGGCAGGCACAAAAGTCACCGGCCAGGGAATCGTTTTTGGTCCCCCCGAAACCACCGCCGATAAAGGGCTGGATGATCCGGATTTTGTTGAGGGGCAGGTTAAAACAGGCGGCCAGATGGCGATACACAAAATAGGGGCTCTGCTTGGCGGCCCAAATGGTAATCCCGGATGAGTCCCAAAGGGCCACGGCCGCGGGGGGCTCCAGATAACCCGTGATAACCCGGCCTGTTTCAAAGCGATCTTCCCTCACAAGGTCGGATTCTCGAAACGCCTTTTCCACATCCCCAAAATCCATATGGAATTCCCAACTAAGATTGTTAGGAATATGATCATAGACCTTTGGGGCACCTTCTTTCATGGTCTCTTCAGGATCAAAGACGCCGGGCAATTCCTCATACTCCACCTGGATAAGTTCCGTGGCCTCTTCGGCCGTGTCTTCATCCACGGCGGCCACGGCAGCCACGGCCTCGGCAAGATACCGGACCTTATCATCGGCCAAAGGGGCCTCATCCCGGGTCTTGGGCATCCATCCCCATCGCCAGCCATAGAAATCTTTGCCCGTAATGACGGCCTTGACGCCTGGCAGCTTTGCCGCCCTGCTCGTATCAATATGTTTGATCCGGGCATGGGCAAAAGGAGAGCGGAGGATTTTACACCACAACATGCCAGGCAGGGCATAGTCCGCCGCGTATTTGGCCTCTCCAGTGACCTTGACCCTCCCGTCGATCCGGGGAATCCTTTTACCAATGACACTGTATTCATGTTCTTTTTTCAATTTGGCTCCTTTTATTCAATAGTCGCAGCTGCCGTCTCCTGAAGACCATGGCGCGCCAAGAGGCGCAAGGCGCAGCCTTCGACCCGAGTTCAGGCCGAGGGTGGCTCAAGGCACAGGGAAAAACTTAAGGCTTTTCGATTTTAAGATTTCTCGCATTGCTCGAAATGACATACTAATATTCTCATCATGGAGTTAACATCGTATTTGCCTGAAAGTTCATAATATCTGGACCCCGGCTTTCGCTGGGGTGATGGATGGTGATGTAATGTATTTTGTCATTCCGGACTTGATCCGGAAGCCAGATATTTTTGTTTATTCTATTTTGAGACCCTTAATATTGACAATCTCGTAAAAAGTCGTCACCCCTGCGAAAACCGGGGTCCAGAGTCCCTGTAACTATTTGAAAAGACGGGATTCCGGTCTTCACCGGAATGACAAAAATAAGTGTTTTTCGACTTTTTACGAGGCCATCAATATTAAGAAAGCTTTTCCTTGCGCCATGCGCCTTGGGCCTTTTTGCATACTTTAAAACAGTTTAAAGACACCAATGTATTTGTTGAGATTCAATCCTTCTTTTTCATGACCCTCGCTGCTGCGTCAATGGACTCAATAATCTTGGTATAACCGGTGCATCGACAAAAATTACCCGAAATACCCTCTCGTATCTCCGCCTCATTCGGATTGGGATTCCGATCCAGTAAACCCTTGGTGGACATGATCATCCCAGGCGTGCAAAAACCGCATTGCATACCGGAATGCTCTACAAACGCCTGTTGAATGGGATGGAGCGTATCGCCTTTTGACAGGCCCTCAATAGTGATGATCTCCTTGCCGTCAGCCTCCACCGCGGGAACCAGACAACTGTTGACGGTTTTGCCGTCCATGATGACTGTACAGGACCCGCATTCACCTTGGCCGCAACCTTCTTTGGTACCGGTCAATTGAAGGTCCTCACGGATGATTTCCAAAAGGGTCCGCCATGGTTGAATGGTTAATGTTTGGACTTGGCCATTGATCGTGAAGGTAATTTCTTTTAATGTCATTTTATACCCCTGGAGTTATGAAATCATGATCATGTCATAAGATTGTATAATCTGTAGTGGATTTTAAATATCGAATATCGAACCGTAGAAGATAGAATTTTCACTTCTGAATTGGACATTTCTTATTCGATATTCTGCGGTTTAATCAAATAGACCATAAAAATAGACGGTTATCGTTTCATCGTGGCATGGGCAAAAGCCAGCTCGTAAGTTTTTCATTTACCCTGCGTCCTGCGCCTTGAGCCTTGTGCCATTGCTTTAATTGCCCGTTTCACCAATACCTCCACCATCATCCGTCTGTACTCCGCGGATGCACGATGGTCATCAAGGGGTCTGGATTCATCAGCAGCTAGTCTAGCGGCCTCTCCGATGACTTGGTCGTTGATTATTTCTCCATTAAGCCTATTTTCGGCCTGGGTCGACCGGATAGGGGTAGGTGCCACAGCGCCCAGACCGATGCGTGCATCTTTGAATTTTCCACTGTCCGTGAACACAACCACTGCAACACCCGTAATCGCCAGGTCCATTTTGCTTCGGGGTGATAATTTGAGATATACCCCTTGACTTCCATTCGGCATCGGAGGGACCTGTATTTCTGTGACAATCTCCGTGGGTTCGAGAAACGTTTGATTAGGCCCTTTAAAAAAGGCATGGAGATCCATCACGCGTTCACCCAGACTGCTTTGACAGACCACTTTGGCGTCCAGGCACAACAAGGCAGGAGCCGAGTCCGCGGAAGGAACCGCATTACAAAGATTCCCCACGATGGTGCCTCTATTTTGGATCTGAACCGAAGCAATACTCCTCGCGGCCTGGGCCAGAACCGGGTATTGCGCCAGCACGACCGGTGAATGGGCCACATCAAAGATAGATGCCAAGGCCCCTATTCTTAATCCTTTTTTTTCATCGTGGACAATATAGTCCATGTGCGGAATCCCTTTAAGGTCCATAAGTGATTGAGGCGTCTGGATCAACCGGGCCTTTAGTTTGGGGATGACATCCGTCCCGCCCGCGTAGACCTTATATTGACCGGGCTCACCTGTTTGTAACAGGTTCAATGCCTCTGAAAGACTTGAGGGTGCGACATAATCAAATTTGGGCAGTCGTCTGTAAAATGTAACCACCTTTAACCTCCGCTGTTTTTTACCTTAATCATCTCAGCTATGATGCTGATGGCGATCTCCTCGGCGGTGATACTGTTAATGGGCAGACCAATGGGCGAATGGACCCGCTCCAAACAGACCATGGGGATACCGGCATCCATTAATGTTTTATATATTTCCGCCTTCTTTTGTTTACTGGCGATCATCCCCAAGTACTTAAATTCCTTATTCACCAGGCTTTCCAAGACCTGTTTGTCTGCCTTGTGGCCGGCTGTCATAATGACTACATACGAATGGTCTCCTTCTTGAATGTGCTCAGCAACCCGTTCATAGTCCACAATGATCCGTTCATGGGCAAAACGATTTTCATTCATGGTATCCAGGTCTTCCCGGTCATCCAGGACAATAGTGTGAAATCCGACAATGTTACTGATCTTGGAAAGGGCAAGCCCCACATGCCCGCCGCCTATGATAAAGAGAGAATCCCTGATATTCACATTCTCTTCATATCGCCACGTGCCATCCTCCGACTCCAAGAAGATAAAGTCACCCTCATCTTTATCATACTTTTTTATTTCCAGGCCATTTGAGGTGATGATCAAGCGGCATGGAATATTGTTAAAGGCATTTTCAGATAGTCGGCCCATGGTCTCTTTGTGGTCGGAACCTAGGGCAATGCCGGCAATCGTGTTTTCTCCTGAGCAGATCATGCCTGAGCTTTTTTCTCCGGCATCTTCCCTATGCTCAAAGTCCCTGATGAATGCTGACCTATCCCCTGTTTTGAGCATCTGTTTGGCCTTTTCTACCATGATAAATTCTGTACCACCGCCGCCTATGGTTCCATACAACTCACCGGTCTCAGAAACCAGCATCTTGAATCCTGTTTTTCCGGGTGCGGAGCCGCTTGTTTTGACGACAATCATTAAGATGATATCGTGTCCTTGGGAGAGGTTTTTATAGGCCTTTTTCCAGATATTGGGTTTGTTCTGCATGTTTATTTCTTTTCAATGAAGTTTTATCTCAAATTGTTCTGTGAAGGGGATAATTGACAGTCTAGGCAAAACCATACTGGATTCTAGATGTTAAGATAATGCGAAAAGTCTGATTTTTATCCGGTACCCAAAGATCGACATCCCTTTTGAAGACGTTGTGTCATAATGTCATTTCGAGGCGATAGCCGAGAAGTCTTGTTTTATCAATTGTTGATGTTGAAAGATTTATCCTCTCAGTGGAAATGACAGATCACGCTGAAAACCAATTACAACACAGCTTCTGAAAACGTAATCTCTAGCTAGCATCACATGACAACCTACCATAATCATGAAAGATTTGTAACCATTTAGGTTTTTCTAAATCCAAACGATTGGATTCCGCGATCAAGTCGCGGAATGACTGTACAAAAACCGGAGGTGATCATTTACAGTCGCGTAACCAAAATTAGGCTGGTCATTCCGCGACTTGATCGCGGAATCCATAGGTTCGCGCCAAGTCTTTTAAAAATCTAAGATGAGACAAAGATTTTAAAAACATGACCTCTCATCATGCGAGATTAAGATCTTCGTCCACACGGACATCTAATTTATGATAACACTCAATAATATACGGCTTTGTCTCTTCAAGATCTTGAAACTTCAAGAGATATGACAGTGCCTGATTATATTCTCCCATATTCATATAACTTATGCCAAGACATATATTCAAGTCTTTATTTTCTGGAAAATATCGGATGCCCTTCAGGGCAAATTGGATGGCCTTTTGAAAATCCCCCTGTTTTTGCTTTAAAATCGCAAGACCCAAAAAGGCCCTTTGATCCGGATAATACGCCAAGGCCCTTTGAAACAACATTTCCGCGGTCAGGTCTTTTCCTTGAACATGATCAACCCTTGAATAATCGCCATGGCTGAAGGTCATACCCAAACGGGAGAGAAAATCGGCATGCAGGGGATACAATTCCTTTTTATCGATAAGTTGAACCGCTTTCGCAAACTGGTGCACGTTTCCATAAAAATCGGTTCGCAGCCTTTGACCGAATGCCAAGATCAGGTCACTCGGTAGGGCCGGTTCCATTTCACAATAGGGTATATCCTCTATTCGTTTGAGCCAGATATCATCCGTCACATGACATCGCTCTTTAAATTCGTCATATAGGGCCGTACCCGGAAAGATATCCAAAATATAGAAAATGACGCTCAGGGGTTGAATCTCATGAATCAGGTCGAGGGTCTCTTGGATCGTCTTCCAGGTCTCCCCCGGGGAGCCGTATATGAAATAGGCACGGGCCAGGATGCCGTATCGGGTGGTTAATGCGAAGGCCCTTTTGATCTGATCCTTTGAGATCTTTTTATTAAGAAAATTCCGTATGATGTCGGAGCCGCTCTCCACGCCATAGCTGATCTGGATACAGCCCGCTAATCGCATCCAGTATAAAATCTCTTCGTCTACATGGTCCACCCTGGCGATGGCATACCAAGAAATCATGAGTTTTGTTTGGATGATGGCCCGACATATCTCAATAACCCGCCTTTTATTAACGGTAAAGGTATCATCCGCGAAATAGAAAAAGGTAATGCCTTTTTGATACAACATTCCCAGCTCTTCTATAAAATGCTTTGCGGAACGAAAACGAACCTTTCGGCCCCAGAAGGCCGGTGATCCGCAAAAGGTACATTCCATGGTGCATCCGCGTGAAGATGCAACCTGGTTGTATGTGAAATATTTAGCCGGAATCGGTAGCACGTCCAGATCGGAGATGGTTTCATCCGGTGGATTTCGGACAATCTCTTCGTTGGATCGAAAGGCAATGCCGTTAACGTCTTTAAAGTCTTTGTTTCCTTGTTCCAGACTTCTGACCAGGTTTCGGAATGTGTACTCCCCTTCGCCCATGACGATAAAGTCGATCTCTTTGAAATGGGTCAGAAGATGCTCCCACAAAAAAGTGGCACCAACGCCTCCAAAAACAATGGTGATGTCGGGATTTATGCACTTAGCCATACGGGCGATCTCAATGCCGCCCCAACGATTGGCATTTAGGATGGAGAATCCGATAATATCGGGGGGCCTTTCTCTTAGGATTGCTTCAATGGCTTCAGGCGCACATCCGGCGTCACATCCATTGAATATTTCAATTTCATATCCCTGCTCTTTCAACATCGCAGCCACATAATATATTCCAATGGGCATGGTCCGAATCTCTTCCGCATGGATCCGTTCTTCCAAGAAATAGGGGTATATAAGCAAAATTTTCATGTTTACAGAATGCTGTAACCTTTCATTTCACCATCCATTCATTTTTCGCCAAGGGTAGAAGATTCTTGACAATATATCGATATTAGAATAGATTTTCACAGTTCATTGTGTCAACAACTCATTCATTTTTCAACAAAAACCGTTTAATACCAACTCCCTCTTTCGCGTAAAAAACACACCCTATCGGACATATCTGATGACGGGTATACATAAGCAACTTCATTGATGTTTATTTTGATGCTGGATAAAGGATATAACCTGCATGCCCAAGACCCAAAATAACAGCTTCACAGAGATAAATAATAATCAGGCTATTTACGAGATCCTGTCGAAAATTCTTTTAAAATGGCGGTATGCATCCCCATCCGCTGGTTCTCCACAAAATGAACTGTCTATCGAATCAGTACAAAATGTGGGTCCAACCATCATACAGAACAAGCCGTTTCAAGATGATCAAATCATCAGAGAGACTGTGGTACTCACGCCGGAAGAACTCCTAATCAGTCCCCGAGCAAGGGATCTCCGTATTCATGAGATCCCTGAAACAAGATGCATCACTTTAGAGAAAGAAGATGTCTCAGAGACCCAAAGGTCTTTCCATAAAGGGGACGAAGATGTGCCCAAAACCGTTGTTCAAGCCTTAGACACGATCGAACCTGAAGAGAAGCGCATCCCTGAGACCATTGTTTTTTCTACCCAAAAAAACGTAGATACCGACATATCGCTTGAACAGGAAAAAAGCATAGATCCCCCACTCGACATGGAAAAAGAGATAAAGAAAGAATCAAAAGCTGAAGTACCCCATGATGATCAGGTACCCGAAACGATTATCTTTAGAAAAGAGAAGCATAAAGAATAAAGATATGACACATCATCACGACACAGGACAACTCGTAAAGGATATCTCTCAATTATATGCTTCAGACACGCAACGGGCTGAAAAACTGATAGAAGACTATCTAGAGAACATGCTGTCCGACCTTTCCTGTGAGGAAAAGATCAAAACGCTGGAGATACTGTTAGACCAATTTAGGTCCTGTACAAGTTTTCCCCACCATGAAATGAATATTGATCCGGAGATCCTATCCCGAATCTTTTCTTTCCTGCTGGGAAAAAAGGTCACCCAAGCCGATCTGGGCTCTGAGGAATTGTTGCAAAGGCTGGCTGAATCATTGAATACCATATTCGATGTGTTGAACCGGTTGGTGAGCGTTATCAATATGACATTCTTGGGCCGGCGAGATGGAATAGAAACCATCCGACAGGTCATTGGTTTCCATCTGGAGGGTGAAGGCCAGTCAAGGTCCCTGGAGAGTTATTTGGATCAAATCAACAAGGCTTTTTTAATTGCGCAAAAGGCATTTAAGATTGCCGCCGAAAAAAAGGTCCTGGAAATCCTTGTGGAAATGGATCCTGAAAAAATGACCGATTCATTGGATAAAGGTTTTAGACTGGGGAAAAGCCGGAAGGCCGAGTCCTTTGATTTATACACCCATAAATACAATGCATTTAAAAACTGGTTTGACTCCGGTCGCTTTATGGAAGAACTTCTAAGAGAATTTGAGAACAATTGCCAGCGTCTTTTCGTGCAATAAGGAGGGTGCCCGATTGAAAAAGATTATCCCGTGGTCTCTTTTATTGATGTCGATCCTTCTGATCGGTTCATGCACAGCCAAACAACTGCCACCGCCTGAAACAACCTACGAAGAGGGTGCGATCAAAATCCATATCAAGGCGGATTTTCAACTCAATTTAAGCGAAGATCGATCCCACAGCCTAATGCTTTGCGTCTATCAACTCAAAGACCCGAATGCCTTTAATCATCTTACAAGTGATCAGCAAGGTCTTTACCGTCTCCTGGAGTGCGGCCTCTTTGATGCCGATACGGTTGGAGCCGAAAGGTTTATTATCCAGCCAGGTCAAGATATCGTCTTTAATCTAAGCCGTGCCCAGGGGGCCAGGTATATCGCTGTCGTGGCCGGTTATTACCTTATCCAAAAAGAACGAATCGTGCGCCTATATGAAATCCCGGTTGTTGTTGAGAAAAAGGGAATCATTAAGCGTGCCCAAAAACAGATCCTGGACACTTTGGAGATTGAATTAAAACTGGGACCACAGCAGATCGAATAGGAAGGTGTAGGGCATAAGGCTCAAGGCGCATGGATCAAGGAAAACGCTTTTCCTTTTGCGCCTGCGCCCTGCGGCCACTTATAAATGACGGGATCGCTCACTAGAAGTCTTTACATTTGAATGATCAGTCGTTCATTACCATGGGGATATTATTATGGAAAGATCTTTATTCTGGCGTCAGGGCCTTTTTTTGCAGCCTCAGCATTTTCAACTGACGGATAAACACAATCAATCCCTGCTTGCCTCATTCCTGAAATACCATCTTCCTTATCCATGGGGTGTCGGCGAGATGCAGATCCAAACAGCCACTCTAGACAACCGGATCTTTAATCTCTTGAAGGGTGACTTTATCTTTCCCGACGGGACCTATACCTCTCTGCCGGATAACGCCCTTATAGAAGCACGTTCATTTGATAATGCCTGGGGGGAAAAGGGGCAACCCCTTGACGTTTATATCGGTCTTCGGAAATGGAACGAATTCGGTGCCAATGTGACCGTTCTCCCCAAGTTATCCCTTTTAATGGATGTGAACACGCGTTTTGTCACAACCGCGGAACCTGAAGAAGTGAAGGATTTACACCATGATGGTCCGCCGGCCCAAATTCAACGGCTTTACCATGTCTTGAAGATATTTTGGGAAACTGAAAAGGAGCGGTTGGGAGACTATCACCTCATACCGATTGCACGGCTGGAAAGAACGGGCGAGAGGGTTATTCTTTCGGAAGGGTTCATCCCTCCCTGCCTGAACATCAAGGCATCGGATATACTTTTACGACTGATCAAGGACACAAAAGACCAGATCACCTCCCGCAGTCGACAGTTGGAGGCATACAAACGGGATCGGGGGATTCAATCGGCTGAATTCGGTGCCAGAGACATGGTGTATCTCTTGGCCTTAAGATCCCTTAACCGTTATGTGCCGTTACTCGATCATCTAACGGCTTATGATTATGTATCGCCGTGGGATGTCTACGCCGTCTTAAGACAAATTATCGGAGAACTCTCCGCATTTTCGGAACAGGTGGATGTTATGGGAAGGGCCTCGGATGGAACCGGTGATGCGGCTGACTACGATCATCGCGACCTATGGTCTTGTTTTAGCGGCACATCCGCCATTATCACAAGGCTCTTGGATGAAATTACGGCGGGGCCAGAGCACACTTTCCAGCTCGAATATGACGGGACGTATTATTGTGCGGAGCTGCAACCCACCTTATTTGAAGGACGAAATCGATTTTATTTGGTATTTGAAACGGAAACCGACCCGAAATCCCTGCTGCAGGCATTACAAGGCATTTCCAAGTTGGGGTCCAGGGAGTCCCTGCCCATCCTGATCGCTCGATCGCTTCCGGGTGTTCGATTACAACATCTTCCCTCCCCGCCACAGGAATTACCCCGAAGAGCCAGGGCCATATATTGTGAAATCGATCATCATAGCGATCAATGGGACCAGGTTCAGCAAGGTCACAATATTGCCTTGTATTGGGATACGGCCCCTAAAGATTTAAAGGTCGAACTGATGGTCGTGGGGAGGTAGTTATGCGGATCGTGGACTGCTTTATAGAGCTTTTGACCTATGTGTCGTATTTTCTAAAAACGGTCAATTCCCAGCAGCCTCAATTCGAACAGATCAAAACGGAGATCGAAGGTCTCGTGGCCCGGACCGAGGCATGCCTTCAAAACAAAGGGATATCCAATGAGGATATGGATCACGCACGCTTTGCCGTATTTGCATGGGTCGATGAAGCAATCTTAAATGCCCCTTGGAATGATAAGGACCAGTGGCTAAAACATCAACTCCAGCGCACCCATTTTCAAACCACCGGGGCTGGCGAGATGTTTTTTGAACGCCTCAATTCACTAGGCCCCCATCAAGGCCATGTTCGTGAGGTATTTTATTTATGTCTCGCCCTAGGGTTTACGGGCCGTTATATTCACGAGGGAGATGATTTCCTTTTGGAACAATTGAGGACTTCAAATCTAAAGATTCTACTGGGAAGTTCAATTGGTCTTCCATCTCTTGACACAGGGAAGCTGTTTCCCGAAGCCTATCCTAAGGAACAGGAATTTGCGTCCGCGAAGCCCCTCAAAAAAAGGCTCTCATCCTTAACTTTGATCGGGATCGTTTCACCGCTTATATTTTTTGGGGCGTTATTTTGGGTGTACAGGTTTATACTCAATAATATCGGCGAAAATTTAATCAGCTTGGTACCGTAAATGATTTGGCAGATATTTAAAGTCATCATAATGGTGTTGTTCCTCCTATTCATCATCGGCCTGACCTTTTGGTTGGTATTGTTGGCTGGATGGCCATGGTGGGTCGGCCTTTTCATTTTATTGGGTTTGCTCGGGATGGTATTGATGCTCGCTTTCACACAAAGGCTTTTGCTGAGGCGGCGCGAGCAGCGCTTTGTGCAGCAGGTGATTGAACAGGATGAATTGCATTACAGAGGGCTGCCCGAAAAAGAAAAAGAAGGAATGAAGGGTCTGCAATCCCAATGGAAAGAGGCTATAGAGGCGCTTAAAAAATCCCATCTTAAAAAATACGGGAACCCTCTGTACATCCTTCCCTGGTATGTGGTGCTAGGCGAAAGCGGCTCAGGAAAGACCACAGCGCTCCAGAGTGCGAGGCTCTCTTCACCCTTTGTGGAAGTCAGAAAGACCTCGGGCATCTCGGGGACACGAAATTGCGATTGGTGGTTCTTTGAAAATGCCATTATCCTGGACACTGCCGGACGTTATGCCATCCCGATCGATGAGGGCCGGGACAAGGATGAATGGCAAAAATTCCTGAGGCTGCTATCCAAATTTCGAAAAAAGGAGCCCATAAACGGACTGGTTATCACGATGGCAGCCGACAAACTATCATCGGCAGGGATTGAAGAATTGGAGGAAGATGGACGCAATATTCGCCACCGTATCGATGAACTCATGCGTTCACTGGGGGCTAAATTTCCAATCTATGTCCTGATCACCAAATGTGACCTTGTTCAAGGGATAGCTCGATTCTGCGATAATCTCTCTGAGGAGACGTTGGGTCAGGCCATGGGCATGATCAATCAAGATCTTTCCAAAGATGTAACATCCATCACTCAAAAAATAATCGAGCACCTGGTCCAACGTTTGCGAGACCTTAGGCTGCTGGTCTTTCACAAATCCAAACCCAAGGCTCCGGATCCCGAACTGCTCTTATTCCCTGAAGAGTTTGAGCGATTGCAACCAGGTCTGAACGCCTTCATGCGTGTCGCATTTCAAGAAAATCCTTACCAGGAGACCCCTTTTTTGAGAGGGATTTTTTTCAGCAGCGGGAAACAGGAAGGAAGCCCTTACTCGCATTTTTTAAAAGAGCTTGGATTGATCCATGAACGTGAATTGTTGCAAGGAACCAGTAGAGGATTCTTTCTACATGACTTTTTTTCCGGGATTCTGCCCACTGATAGGCACTTGTTTAAACCCACTTTGGGATTGCTCGAATGGAGGCGGCTGACAAGGAATCTGGGTCTCCTTGCATGGATTGCCATTGCCGTTGCCTTTTGTGGCCTGCTGAGCTTTTCGTTCGCCAAAAACCTCATGATTATGCGAGAGGTCGCAAAAGAGGTCTCCAAGCCGGTTGTGTCGCAAAACGACTTGGTTGCCGATATCATCCGAATGGATCAGTTTCGTCAGGTGCTTCTCAAGGTGGAAGAGCAAAACCGTGGTTGGTGGATTCCACGATTTGGCCTGAGAGAAAGCATTCGCATTGAAAAGGAACTCAAAGCCAGGTTTGGCGGTCGATTTCGCGAAGGTTTTCTGAAACCCTACCATGAAAGGATGGCTGGCGCGATTATTGGATTTACGACCGACACCGCTGAAGACGTCACCGGTGCTTATATCGCCCAATTGGTCAGGCGAATCAACCTGATCCAGGGTCGTTTGGAAAATAAAAAAATTGAGACACTCAAGGGCAAGCCTCTACCGACCTATGAACGCACACTACAGACCCTTGGCCAGGAAGTCATCCCGGAAGTGGGGCAAAAGATTGCGGGCCTTTATTTCGATTATATATTATGGACAGAGGACGCCGATATCCTAACACAGGAAAAGGCCCAATTACAAACCTGGTTAAATCATATCCTTACATTGGAAAAATCGAACCTGAATTGGATGGCCGCATGGATCAACCGCAACCAGGGACTTACGGCACTTAGATTGGAGGATTTTTGGGGTGGCAGCCTCACGGCCAAGGATGCAACCTGGATTGAACCGGCCTTTACGCTAAAGGGCATGAACGCACTTCAATCATTTATTAAGGAAATCGAAGAAGCCCTCACAGACCCGGTGGTTATCGCCGGTAATAAACTGACCTTCCAAGACTGGTATCGAAAGGAATATTTCCACACCTGGAACGTATTCGGCCGATCGTTTCCACGCGGAGCGGATGGCCTAAACGATAAAACGGAATGGCGCCAAATGGCATCCATCATGGGAACCGAAGCAAATCCCTATTTTAAGTTGTTTGACCGTATCGTGGAGGAGATGAAACCTTTTTCCGAACACTCTGGACTGCCTTCGTGGGTGCAAAGTGTTTATGCTTTTAAAGACACGAGCGGCAAAGCTTCTTTGCTCCAAAAAAAAAGTGACGAAAAGGCCGGTATCATGCAAAAGGCCACGACATCCCTAGGATCGACCATTACGAAGATCGAAGAAAAAACAGGTATCAACACAGACGGCTTAGAATCAAAACTCAAGGCGGCGCAAGCTTTGAGGGATTTCAAAGATGCCCTCTCCCAGATCGTAATCGCTGTGACCTCCCGTGATACGGCATTTCAGACCGCAACGGCGATCTATAGTGATGACCCATCGACGAGCCAAACCCCTTATTTTGTGGCTCGACGGGCATTCAGCCAATTCCAGGTTTCCTTGGGCGGGTCCAAACCGGACCAGGAACTATTTTGGAACTTGGTAAAAGGTCCTCTTGATTTTCTCTTGACCTTTGTATCCCGCGAATCCGCGTGTCAATTACAAAACATCTGGGAAAAAGATGTCTTGATGGAGGTCCAAGGTGAAACCGACATGAATATCCTCATTCAGGATCTCCTCGGCAAAGATGGTTTTGCCCGTAAATTTGTAATGGGTACTGCCAAACCCTTTATCGCAACCAGCCTTAAGAGGGGATTTTATGCCAAAAATATCGATGGACAAACCATCCCTTTTGACAATTATTTCTTCATTTTTCTAAATAAAGGCGCCCAATCAGTGCGCCCCGCGAGGGCTAGTTACAGCGTAACCATTCATGGGGAGCCGACCGGTGCCAATAAAGAGGCCGCCATCATCCCACATGCGACTGAGCTGGAAATGCAGTGTGCCGATAAGACCTATCAATTGGTGAACCTGAATTACCCGGTCCGGGAAACCGTGAACTGGTCTCCGGCAAACTGTGGGGATGTCGTTTTCAAGATCAAAGTCTCCAACCTGATTTTAACCAAAAACTACACGGGAAATCTGGCCTTCGCAAAATTTTTAAAAGACTTTGAAAAAGGCACCCGTATATTTTATCCGCATGAATTCCCGGAACAGGAAGCGGAACTCAAGCGCATGCAAATCCAATCCATCATCGCGCGATACCGTTTTGACCAACACAAGCCGGTTATCCAGTTTTTGCAGGCGGGGCCGGGACGCGTACCAGAGGAGATTGTCGCATGCTGGGATCAATAATGATGAAGACCCCATGGAAATGGACCGCCATTGGCAAACATCCTTTGGCCATGGACTATTTTGAACTGGGCCCTAATGATGTATTGACCAACGCCTTTGCAGGTTGGATCGAGAACGGTTACCGCCAACTGATTTCATCCCGCAAAAAGGGGATGGGATTTCATTCTTGGCGGTTTTGGGTTCCGGGAAAACGAAGAGGAACTATCGCTTGTGGAATCAGCAGGGACAGTAGTGATCGAATGGGGCGTCCATATCCTCTTCTTATTATTGGTATGGGGTCCTTGCCAGGCTGGGAAGAACATTGGGATCTACTACCACTTGTGTTCGAGACCCCGTGGAATCGAATGGAATATCTTGCTGCTACTCGGTTTGCGGATTTGAGAGCCCTAGAAGACGAGATGAAGCGCTTACCCACACCGGTCCTGGAACAGCGGAGGCCGATATATCATCAAGCAGATGAGGCACCGCCTTTTTTAACCAATACCGTTAAAAAAAGCGCTGAGGCCCTAGTAAAAGATCATGAATTCTATGCCGTCATAAACGACAACCACGATCATGACGCTTTTTCACTGGTTATGCATTGGCACCAGGGCCTTAAGGCACGTTTAAACAAGATCCCGGCTATTGTCCTGATGGGAGGGACTCCTGAAAAGTCATATCTGGCCGTGTTTAGTCGATCCTTGAACGCGAATGACTTCGTTAAATTATGGACGATTTCGTCATGATCGGTTTAATGTAACATCAGTATATTACGGTTTCATTGAAACACAACGCCCCATCGCGGCTCTAGATTTTTTTTAAACCTGAGATTAAAACCCCAGGCTAAGATACAAAACCTCTTCGAGGTAAAATGTGAATATTGCATCATTAGGAAAAGACCCCATTACTCCTGATCGGCCGACCGGTTCGGATATACGCTATGAGCCGGAGTATGATCTACTCCAGACAGAGGTCGATAAGATCTCCATTCCTTCGGCTTCCGGTGGGATCAATTGGAAAAAGGTCAGCGATCTGGCTGCGAAGATCCTTTCCGAGAAATCCAAAGATCTTTTAGTGGCCTGTTATCTGGCCGTAAGCCAGATTCATATCCGTCAATGGGACGGGCTTGCGGATGGGCTTATGGTTTTAAATGATTTGATTCGTACTTACTGGGAAGATTTATTCCCGCCCAAGAAACGGATGCGGGGGCGCATGGGAGCCATTGAATGGTGGATCGAAAAAAGCGAAACAGCCATGAAAATCATCAAGCCGGGTCCGGTCGCGCCTGAGACATTGGATGCCATTCAAAATACCCTTTCTCAGATAGATACCCTGCTTCAAGAAATTTTGCCGGAACCACCCTTGCTCCGTCCAATTCAACGGATTATTGAACAGACTTTCTCTATAGCCCCTAAAAAGGCTGACCTCGTTTCGGCTCCGGCCATCGATATGACCAAGCAGGGGACCACCAGGTCTGAGCCAGGGATTCAAACATCAGCCCCCAAGATTGCACCGGTCGCGGATGATCGCACGCCCATCACCACGGAACCGGATGCCCAAAAAGCCGTTTCCGCTGGTATCCAAAGAATACGTCAGGCCGCGGCTTTTCTACTGGAAAATGACCTAAAGAATCCTTTGGCTTACCGGTTGCGACGTTCAGCGGCCTGGATGCAGGCCTCAGGACTTCCACCCGCATCCAATGGACAAACTCTGATTCAGCCACCAGCGCCGCAAATCCAACAAGGATTGATGGATCTGATGGAAAAGGCCCAATGGAATGCCTTTATTGTCGCTGCCGAGCAAAGATTATCTCAATTCATTTTTTGGTTTGATTTAAACAGGTGGGTGGCTGAGGCCCTTTTCCGGCTAGGGGAAGATTACCATGCTGCCCATGATGCGGTTTGTCACGAAACAGGGTCCATTATCTATCGACTCCCAGGTCTCATGGATCTTTGTTTTTCAGACGGGATGCCATTCGCCAATACGGAGACACGGCTGTGGTTGCAGGGGCTTCGTCCGGGTAATGGTCAAATAAAGGATGTATCAACTATCCAAAAAGGTTCCGGGGTTATTGAAGGTGAAACGGATCTCCCAATCCACATCCAGGGGCAGGCTCAGAAACTGATCAAGGAAAAGAAGTGGTTGGAGGCCGTTGGGTTGTTCCAAATGGAATTCAAAAAATCTCTTTCTCAAAAAGAGGTCCTGATGTGGAGAATGGCTTTATGCAAAACATTAATCGCTTGTAAACGGGTTGATATGACCATGCCGCACCTGGATCTGATTTTGGATGACATCGAGACCTATCGATTAGAAACCTGGGATCCTTTATTGGCCTTGGAAGGGCTCAAGCTGGTTTTTACAGGATATGCCAACCAAACGGAACCGGTATTCAAGCAAAAAACGAAAACCATGCTTAGTCGAATCGCCAAGATTGATCCGACCGAGGCGTTGAAGTTGGGGACCCAGTAATCAATCAGTTTTCCCTCCCCTCAGGGGAGGGGAGGCTTAATTGGAACAAAAGGTTTTACGCGCGACCTATTAGGACATATTCGTATGTAAAGCTGTCTTTTTTAATTAATTTTAACAGAAGGGGGTTATCATGGCAAAAGAAGGATCTGTTGCTCCAAAGGAAAGGGTAAATATTGTTTATCGCCCCGCAACGGGAGACGCCAAAGAAGAAGTGGAACTACCGCTCAAATTGTTGATCATGGGGGATTTCACGCTTCGAAAGGACGATCGTATGGTGGAAGATCGGGAACCCATCAATATTGACAAAGAGAATTTTAATGAGGTGTTGAAGGCGCAAAACCTTAATATGGATATAACGGTGCCCAACAGGCTTTCAGATGATCCGAATGCTGAAATAGGTGTTTCACTCAAATTCGAATCATTAAAGGATTTCGAGCCCGAGGCCATTGCGAAGAATACACCGGAACTCAACAAGCTGCTGGAACTCAGGGAAGCACTGACATCATTAAAGGGTCCTATGAGCAATCGTCCAGAATTTCGTAAAAAAATCCAGGAACTGATCAAAGATGAGTCGGCAAGGGAACGATTTTTAAAAGAGATTAAATCAGAGGAATAGAAAGGAGGAACCATATGGCCGAAGAACGTGAACAAGAAAAAATTGCTGCCGTGGAGGAAAAAGCAGTTGAGGCGCCTTCTTTGCTCGATGAAATCGTAACCGCCACCAGACTCCAGCCCAAAGATGAAGGTTATTCCCTTGCCAAAAAAGGCGTGGAGGCCTTTATCGCCCAACTGATAGAGCCGGGCCGAAGGGTCGATAAAATTTCAAAGGCCCTTGTGGATGACATGATCGCGGAAATCGACAAAAAATTAAGTGGCCAGTTAGACGCCATTATGCATCACCCGGATTTTCAAAAAATGGAATCAGCGTGGCGATCTATAAAATACCTGGTGGACAAGACCGATTTCCGTGAAAATGTCAGGTTGGAATTGCTCAATGTCAGTAAAGAGGATCTTTTAGAGGATTTTGAGGATGCCCCTGAAGTAACCAAATCCGGACTTTATAAGACCGTCTATACGGCGGAATACGGTCAATTCGGCGGCAAACCCTATGGAAACATCATCGGCAATTATGAATTCGGACCCGGCCCGCAGGACATTAAGCTTCTACAGTATGTTGCCAGCGTGGCGGCCATGTCCCATGCGCCGTTTATTGCGGCTGCAGGCCCTCAATTTTTCGGGCTGGATAGTTTTGACGGACTTCCCAATCTCAAGGATCTGAAGTCCATGTTTGAAGGCCCACAGTATATCAAATGGCAATCCTTCCGGGAGTCGGAGGATGCGCGTTATGTCGCCCTGACACTTCCGCGGTTTCTGCTCCGTCAGCCTTACGGCCCGGACACGGTTCCGGTTAAGGCCTTTCATTATGATGAAAATGTATCCGCATCCCATGAGGATTATCTGTGGGGAAATACCGCCTTTGCCTTTGCCTCCCGTCTGACGGACAGTTTTGCGAAATATCGTTGGTGTACGAATGTCATCGGGCCATTGGGCGGTGGAACAGTGGATGACTTGCCCTTGCACCAATTCGAGGCCATGGGGGCCATTCAGACGAAGATCCCCACGGAGGTATTGATATCCGATCGCCGGGAATTTGAACTCGCTGATGAGGGATTTATTTCCCTGGCCATGCGAAAAGGCAGCGACAACGCTTGTTTTTTTTCAGCCAATTCAGCTCAAAAACCCAAAACCTTCGGCCAAAGCCCGGAAGGTAAAGAGGCTGAACTGAATTATAAGTTGGGAACCCAATTGCCATATATGTTCGTAGCGAATCGATTGGCCCATTATCTCAAGGTGATCCAAAGGGAAAATATCGGCAGCTGGAAAGAAAGGGCCGATCTGGATAGGGAACTGAACACTTGGATACGCCAGTACATCGCGGATCAGGATAATCCAAGCGCCGATACACGAAGCCGGCGTCCATTGCGACAGGCCCAGATCACGGTGGAGGATGTGGAAGGTGAGCCCGGCTGGTATCGTGTAGGGATGAAGGTTCGTCCCCATTTTAAATACATGGGGGCATCCTTTACCTTAAGTCTGGTCGGGAAGCTGGACAAAGAATAAAGGCGCAAGGCGCAGGGTGAAAGATGAAAGGTCGAAGGGTCTTATTATATGAATGAGTATTTTGTTTTAAATGTCGTCCGCTATGCGCCGTGCGCTTTGCAATTTACTTAAGTCCTAGCGAGGAGAATTTTGAGGCAAAAAAAACATTCAAAAATATTATTCATTTAAGAAAGGAGATAAGTCATGCCGACACCTGCATATTTAACCATTGAAGGGGCAACACAAGGAAAGATCACGGAGGGGGCATTCACGGAAGACAGCGTGGGAAATGTATACCAGGAAGGGCATGAAAATGAGATCCTGGTTGAGGCGTTCAACCATACGGTCACGGTCCCCACGGATCCTCAAAGTGGTCAGCCCACGGGACAGCGCGCCCATAAACCTTTAACCATCACCAAGGTTTTTGATAAGTCATCACCATTATTATATACGGCCTTGACGACCGGTGAAAAGCTGACCACATGCGAGATCAAATGGTATAGAACAAGTGTCAGCGGGACCCAGGAACATTATTTTACGATCAAACTGGAGGATGCCATCATCACCAATATCACGGCCCGTATGCCCAATTGTCAGGATCCATCCCAGGCCCATTTCACGCACCTGGAAGATGTTTCATTCAGTTATCGAAAAATCACCTGGACCCACGAAAAGGCATCGACGTCCGGTAGTGATGATTGGAGGGCGCCGGTAAGTTAAAGAATGAAAAATCAGTGATCACGAAAACACTAAAAAGCCGCTTCATTTCGAGGCGGATGAATCCCCCATCGAGACCACACATGACTGAAAATGCTTCTCCGCCGTGAGGAGACTATGTCATAATTCGTCATTCCGGCCAAGCCCCATGTAACGGGGCGCAAGCCGGAATACAGAAGTTTTTAAAATGGCTACGCATTTCTGGATTCCGGATCTCGCTCCACTCCGCTCGTCCGGAACGATGGGCTTTACGTATTAAAGCACAACCTTGAGGGGGAGAGGTCAGGTGCAATGTTGTTGATTTAAGGCCCGAACCTAGACACAAAAGCCTCTGATGTCATTCCGGCGGAGGCCGGAATCCAGGGTTCCTGGAGATTTCTGGACCCCGGCCTTCGCCGGGGTGACTGCAGGGCTAACAGGATTCCCCTTGAGGCAAGAACATTAGAGGTTGGGTGATGGGGTGGAATCGTGTTTTCGTGATTCAAATTGATTTTGGGTTATCTCAATGAGAGAAGAGCGACTGACTGAACGTATTCGTTTATGGGAAAAGGCCCCCGACCAACGGGGAAGTCAGGACCCTAAACGGATGATTGATTCCATTATCCGGCATCTGGAACGAATCCTCAATACCCGATGGGGGAGCGCCCAGATCGCCGATGATTTCGGTATCCCCGATTTTTCGGACATTCGTTCGGGATTTCCGGATGCCTTAAGGGATCTGGAACGGTTGATCCGCAATACCATAATGAAATACGAACCCAGGCTTCAATCCGTGAGGGTCAAATTTATACAGCAGGATGAAAATAGGCTTGCTCTGAGTTTTCAGATCATCGGGAAACTCTCCCTGGAAGGAGAAAAAAATCAGGTCATATTTGAAAGCATGATGGATTCGGAAGGAAAGGTCACCATCAGGGCTTGAGGTATCGGCATAGCGCAAAGCGCATGGGGTATAGCGCGAGGCGTAAGGTGCAGGGGTTTGGTTTTCCCCTTTGCGCCCTGCGCCTTGCGCCAATATTAGACATTCATGAACCATAAGAGATCTGTCTTTTGAATTCAGATCAACACACGAGATTCGCTTTATGTTTAACCGTTATTTCCAACAGGAACTGGATAATCTAAAAGACCTGGGGGCTGAGTTCTCAAAAGCCCATCCGGCCTTGGCCCCCATGCTCAGCGGCCGATCAACGGACCCGGATGTGGACCGACTATTAGAGGGTACGGCTTTTTTGACTGCCCTGTTGCGCCAAAAACTGGATGACGAATTCCCGGAAATCATCCATGAACTGGTACAGTTGATATGGCCCCATTACTTGCGTCCATTACCGTCCGCATCCATTGTGGCCTTTACGCCGAAACCCATTTTAAAACAATCCCTGATCATTCCAAAGGGTGTCCAGTTGGCCTCAACCCCGATAGAGGAGACATCCTGTCTGTTTCAAACATGTTACCCCGTTGAGGTCCATCCATTAAGGGTTCTGGACGCCTCTCTTGTGGAAACCTCAGGGCAATCACCGGCCATTCGATTATCCATGGAGTTCCTGGGCGCCAACCTTGAGGATTGGCGGCCGACATCCTTGCGCTTTTTTTTGGGTGGTGATTATCCTACCGCGGCCGATCTTTACCTGATCTTGAGGCGTTATGTAAAATCAATCCATATTCAGAGTGAAGGTTCAAGCAACGGAGTGATACTTACCCCTGAACATCTAAAACCGGTTGGATTCAGTTTAATGGACGGCATTATCCCGTATCCCGCCAACTCGTTTCCGGGATATCGCACCATCCAGGAATATTTTATCTTGCCTGAAAAGTTTCTTTTTCTTGACCTGATTGGATGGGAGCATTGGCAGGAGAGGGGGAGCGGCAATCGATTCGAGGTCCGTTTTGAATTAAATCAAATTCCAATGATGATACCGCGTCTTAAAACAAACCATTTTGTCTTGTCCGCCACACCGGTCATCAATGTTTTTCCTTTTGATGCCGATCCCATACGGCTGGATCATCGCAAGACTGAATACCGGGTACGCCCTTCCAGCCGTAAAGACACACATTACCAGATATACTCGATTGAAAAGGTGACGGGTTTTATACAGGGAACCGCGGAAGAAAGGACCTATCTGCCCTTCGAATATTTTAGCCCCAAACCAAAAGCCGATCCGGTTTATCACATCACTATCAAGCACTCACCCGTTCGATCTGGCATCGACCTCTATTTATCCGTCGCCTATCCACCCGAATCCGGACTTCCGGCCTCGGAAACCCTATCCATTGAACTCCTTTGCACCAACGGATTCTTACCCCAAGCCATCCGCGCCGGTGATATCTCTTTACCCACCAGCAGCTCCCCGGAGCAGGTTACTTTTAAAAACCTAAGTCCCCCCAGCAGTCATATCTTACCGCCTGTTGGTACAGCCCTTTTGTGGCGTTTGATCTCTCATCTCTCTTTAAATTACGCCTCGCTGGCAAGTACCAAAAATATACAAGAATTGTTGAGCCTATATTTATTTCAAGACCCTCATAAGCCCGAGGGCTTTCTGGCCAATCAGAAGCGCATCGCAGGCATCCAATCCATCCAATCCATGGGGGCGGACCGACTCGTATCAGGTGTTATGATGCGAGGCCGTGAGATCCAATTAGAGGCCCGGCATGACCATTTTGCGAGCCAAGGGGATCTTTTCCTTTTTGGAAGCGTTTTGGATAGTTTTTTGGGATCATATGCGTCCATGAATACCTTTACCCGATTTTTATTAATGGAAATGCTAACGGGAGAAACATACCAATGGCCGGCCAAGATCGGGGATCATCCCCTTATTTGATACGAACCCATAAACTGGCGTTTCTGGATTCGTGCCATCAGAAATCAGCTTTCAGCCTTCAGCTAAAACCTAAAAAAACAAATCATTGGCTGACTGTTGGATGGACCATATTTTATGGGTAGGGGAAAAATGATTACAAACCTAATGGACGAGCTTTTAAAAGAAGGGCATTCCTTTTCCTTTTTTCAGATTCTTCGTCTGCTGCGCTTTTATATCTCAAAATCGTCCGGGAAATCCGAATCCGATCTTTTCACGGGTGATGTCCTCAGGATTCACCCTGCATTATCCTTGGCATTTCCGGCCTCGGATGTGGAAAGCATCCAAAATACGGGAGATGTTGATAACCCGAAATTTTTAATCCTTGCCAACATCTTAGGGCTTTATGGTTCTTCATCCCCTTTACCGATCTTTTACACGGAAGATCTTATTGACGAAGCAAACGAGGATGAATCAACCACCCGCGATTTCATCAATATCATCAACCAACGCCTTTTTTCTTTGTTGTTTGAATCCTGGTCCAAGTATCGTCTTTATCTAAAAGTAGTGGAAGAAGAGGACCCATCGCACATCAACCGGTTGTTTTGTCTTCTAGGGCTGGGAGGAGAATCCATTCGAAGGGATATCGCCGAACCATATCGGTTGTTACGCTATTTGGGCCTGTTGACCCAATTTCCCCGATCCGCCCGGGGGCTGGAGACATTATTGACCGATGCTTTCGGAATCCAGGTGGCTGTGATTCCCTGTATTCAAAGGACGGTTCAGGTCCCGGAAGACCAACGACTCCGCTTAGGAGGAGAAGAAGGCTCCAGTTTGGGCATGGATTCCTATCTCGGCGATCATATGGAAGATCGTATGGGCAAATTTCGAATTCAAGTCGGACCTTTGTTCGGGGATGATTATAAACGTTTTTCGCCTGGCACCGACGCTTTTGAACGACTTATATTCTTGACGAAATTTTATTTTGTCGAGCCCCTTGAATACGACATAGAACTCATCATGGCCGAGGGTGCAGCCCAAACCATCTGTCTGGGTGATCCAACACGGTCCACCTTGGGCATGGACACATGGATCTTTTCTTCTCGGGAATTGGGAGAAGTACGTGTGATTTTTCATCCGAAAAAGGATAAGACTCAAGGCCCATGGCACAAGGCGCATGGTTTTTAAACCCAAGACTTCTTATTCAAGGCCCTGTACCTTGCGCCCGATGATCAAGGTTTTCAATGAGAATGATTTTCGATTCAAAACGCATATATCTTGAAAGGACATGCTTATGATTTCAGTGGATATCAAATCACTTTTAAGTCGTCTGAATCCATATTGCACAAGATGCCTGGAGGCGGCCGCCGGGATGTGTGTTTCACGAACACACTATGAGGTCACAGTGGAACATCTGCTGACCAAATTGCTGGATGACCTCAACGCGGATATCCCGTTGATCCTGCGTCACTTTGATATGGATGCCGGTCGGGTCCAAAAGGCGGTGGACGAATCTCTGGAGGAATACAAGACCGGTAACGCGGCCAAACCGGTTTTTTCACCTTTATTAATGGAGTGGATCCAAGAGGCATGGTTGACGGCATCGGTGGATCTCAGCGAAAATCGAATTCGATCCGGGGCCTTGATGCTTTCCCTGCTCAACCGATCCTCCCAACTAGCCGGGAATGGTTACATGGATCTTTTCAGTACCATCAGTCGGGATACCCTGATGGCCCGGTTTTGGGACATCTTAAAAAGCTCTTCGGAAAAACAGAGCGCCCGCGGGGATACCGGTGCAGAGCAAGCCGCGGCCCCAGCAGATGGAAACGCTTTGCCCCGATTCTGTGTGGATTTTACGGCCAAGGCCGAGGCCGGTGATATTGACCCCGTTTTCGGGAGGGACCGGGAGATACGCCAGATGATCGATATCCTGGCGCGGCGGCGCAAAAACAACCCCATCGTGGTGGGCGAAGCGGGTGTGGGTAAAACAGCGGTCGTGGAAGGACTGGCATTACGGGTTGTGGAAGGGGATGTCCCGGAGCTGCTGCGAGATGTCTCCATTCTGGGGCTGGATATGGGCCTACTTCAGGCCGGGGCCGGAATGAAGGGAGAATTCGAGAACCGGCTCAAGTCCGTGATCAATGAGATCAAGGCATCGGAAAGGCCCATTATCCTTTTTATTGACGAGGCCCACACCCTGATCGGTGCGGGTGGCGCTTCAGGAACGAGCGATGCGGCCAATCTCTTAAAACCGGCTCTGGCCAGGGGGGAGCTCCGCACGGTTGCCGCCACCACATGGTCGGAATATAAAAAATACTTTGAAAAAGATGCGGCCCTGGCCCGCCGGTTCCAACTGGTGAAATTGGATGAACCCTCTGAGGAGACCGCTGTTTTGATCCTGCGGGGCCTCAAAGAAAAATATGAAACGGCCCACAATGTGATCGTCCGGGATGACGCCGTTGAAGCGGCGGCCGCCCTGTCAAGCCGTTATATATCCGGACGCCAGTTGCCGGATAAGGCCGTGGATCTTTTGGATACGGCCGCGGCCCGGGTCAAGGTCCTTCTCACGGCCAAGCCCGATGTCATTGAAGACAAGGAGCGGGCCATCCAGGCCCTGGAACGGGAAAACAAGGCCTTGGAGCGGGACCTGTTGCACGGTATGGAGATTGATGCGGGTCGGCAAGAGAATATTCGAACGGGCATTGAAAAGGGCACTGCGGAATTAACAGAGTTAAAAGATCGCTGGTTAAAAGAACAGGGCCTGGCCCATCAAGTGATTGATCTGAGACGAACCCTTTATGAATCAAAAAGCAGCGGAACGGTTGATGAAAAAAGAGAAAATGAGCTTAGGACCCAAATCGATAGCACATTCAACCAATTAAAAGAGGTCCAGGGGGATATGGCCTTGGTCAAGATCGAGGTGGATCTGGATGTGGTTTCCAAGGTGGTTTCGGACTGGACGGGCATTCCGCTCGGCAATGTCATGAAGGACGATGCCCTGAATATGATCAAGCTGGAAGAGAACCTCAGACAGCGTATCAAGGGTCAGGATGAGGCCCTCGCCATGATTGCCCAGGGGATCAAATCCGCCAAGGCCGGCATCAAAGATCCCAACCAGCCCCTGGGTGTCTTCCTTCTGGTGGGACCCAGCGGGGTGGGCAAGACCGAGACCGGTCTGGCCATTGCCGATCTCCTGTTTGGTGGTGAAAATTTCATGGTGACCGTCAATATGAGTGAGTTTCAGGAAAAGCACACGGTCAGCCGCTTAATCGGGTCTCCTCCGGGCTATGTGGGCTATGGCGAGGGGGGTGTGCTTACCGAGGCCGTCCGGCAGCGTCCTTACTCGGTGGTCCTGATCGATGAAGTGGAAAAAGGACACCTGGAGGTTATGAACCTCTTTTATCAGGTATTTGATAAGGGCACGCTGGCCGATGGGGAAGGCCGAATCATTGACTTTAAAAATACCGTGATCTTTCTGACCAGCAACCTGGCCACGGACGTGATCACCGAATTATGCTCCGGTAATGAGCGACCGGATCTCGTAACAGTCGCCGCCGCCATCCGGCCCATCCTGAGTAACCACTTCAAACCCGCGCTCCTGGCCCGTATGACCCTGGTGCCCTATTTTACCTTGCCGGCTGATATCCTCAAGGATATCGTGATCCTCAAGTTGGATAAACTGGTCAAGCGGCTCGTCGCCGTGCATAAGATGAAACTCACCTATTCCCCTCAAGTCGTGGACCAGATCACAGCCCGCTGCACGGAAGTGGAGACCGGGGCCCGGAACATTGATCACATCATGACCGGCACCATCATGCCCCGCATGTCCCACGAGATCCTGTCCTGCATGGGCGAAGGAATCCTGCCCGCTGAGGTGCACTTGGATATGGATGTTGATGGGTCATTTAAAATCGTGTTTGGAGGTTAATCATGGCCAGAAAATTTACATTTAAAGTCCCGGGAAGCAAGATAAAATTCAGAGTCGTCGAGTTCACGGTTCATGAGTGGATTTCCTCACCCTATATGGTCAATCTTAAATTGGCAACGACCGTTGAAGCCGATTTTAAGAATGTAGTTGCGAAAGAGGCCGTCTTAACCATTTGGGGGAATGATCAAAGTGAAGAGCGATATTTTCACGGCATTATCAACCAATTCGTTAAGACGGGTAACAAGGGCCGTTTTTTTCTTTATGAGGCAATGATGGTACCGGACCTGTGGCGACTAACCTTGATGCAAGATTGCCGTATTTTTCAAGGCTTGCCAGTATTAAGAAAAAAGGATGGCAACCCTTCGGACACGCCGATCGTCGAACAGATTCTCAATGATGCCAATATCATGAGTGATCGTTATGATATTCGAACCCAGGAATTATATGATAAAAAGGATTATTGTTCCCAGTATCGTGAGACGGATCTGACTTTTATATCCCGCCTCATCGAAGAAGAAGGTATCTTCTATTTTTTTGAGCATTCGAAAAACAAACACCTCCTTGTCTTTGGAGATAGTACGGTCTGTTATAAACCCATTCCCGGAACGAACAACGAAGTGGAATTTCACCCTCCCGATGAAATGGTATCTGAAGAGGATTTTGTCTACAATTTTAGACTCTCCCAGCAAGTTCATTCCGGCAAAGTGAGTCTTAGAGATTTTGATTTCCTGAACCCGTCGAATTTCCCGATAAAAGAGGCTGAGGATTCCTATAAAAAACTAGAGATCTATGATTATCCTGGGGGATACATTAAAGACGAGAGTGGATCTGAACTTGACAAGGCAACTATCAAAAATGAGATGGCGAAGATCCGTCTTCAAGAAGCCGCATTATTTCGGGAAAGAGCAGAAGGCGAGAGTATTTGCCCCCGCTTTGCCCCCGGTCATACATTCAAACTAACCAAGCATGATGAATTAGCCGATCCTGAGTATGTCCTCACAGAGGTTATTCATAGTGGACGTCAGCCTCAATCCCTAGGAGAACAAAGTGGTTCTAGGGATGGGGGTTTCAGTTATACCAATCGTTTTGTCGGTATACCTTCCTCAACACCTTTCAGACCCCAAAGGAAAACCCCGAAGGCCATTGTAAGGGGCCCCCAGACGGCCATTGTGATTGATTCACAGGGCAAGACCGATTACGACTTCCAGAATCCACAGGCGGCAACCAATATTTATACTGACTCCCACGGTCGCGTAAAGGTACGCTTTCACTGGGAGCGACCGCATAAGGATAAAACTAGCCAACAAGATATATGGAACAATACCGCCTGGGTCCGGGTCAGTCAGGCATGGGCGGGCCAAGGGTGGGGGGCCATGCACATTCCACACGTGGGTCAGGAAGTGATCGTCGATTTTCTGGAAGGTGATCCGGACCGGCCGATCATTACCGGACGTGTCTATAATGGGGCCAACATGCCTCACAACAACAATGTCATGGACACCATGAATCCCAGCGTTGATCCGCACATCAGCGGTTTTCGGGATGAATACGGGAATAAGTTGCTTTTTGACGCAAATACCGGCAAGGAAAGGGTTGTCCTGAAAAGCCCTAACCATGACTCTTATCTCAGCCTCGGAAAAGACGGGGCCGAACTCAAGACAAACGCGGATGTGGCCCAAAGAGTCATCGGGAACATTATCGAGGCCGGATGCGGCACGAAATTCGAGGCCGTATTCGGCCTCGAACTCGCCGCCAAACTGGCGCAGGTATATGAATTCGCCTTTGGACAGAAATTTGAGCTGTTCGCAGGCAACAAGATTGGTTTCGGTTTCGGCACAGATTACGAATACAAGTTGACCAAGGACCTCAAGGCAGTAGAAGGCGATATCGAGCATGAGTGCAAAAAGGATTACAAACTCACGGCCGGAGACGGATTATGCATTGTGGGTGGGACCAGAGACGAGAGCAGTCAAAACCATTCCGTTTTCAGTTCGTTTGCAGACGGCATAATGCTGTCACTGGGCGCTGAACAAGGGACTAAAACAGCCAAGGCGGACCTTGGCAAGATTACCTGGGGCATTACGGGAGTGGCCATGGTGCTGGGCGCCATATTCGCAGTCCTGGCCAAAGCATTTGACGCTGTCGGCGCGGGGACGGACACGGATGAATATACTTTTGGAGACCACACTTTCAGTTCGTTAATTGCTATTACGGCTCTGACACAAACCATTCTGGCCGTGATTATCGGATACAAGGCAAGAGACTCTATTGAACCTTCTTATCATGAAGATCCGCTTGCCGTGTTCGGGATCAACAAAAGCGGTATAACGTTCGGCATCCGCCCGGATTTACTTCCGGCAAAACAGCAGCTGGCGGCGATCCGCCAACAGATTAATGCCAAGAAGGCCCTGAAGTCAACATGGAATATTTCGAATCGAATAAGGATCGGTAAAGAATTGGATAGTTTGAAAGACCAAGAAAGAGAGATCTGGAAAAAATTTATTCAAACGTCTTTGGGTAAAGATACAACGGCCCGCTCAAAAATCATGATGAATAAGGATGGCTCTATTAATATTAATTCAAACGGCAGAGATGAAGTTGTTCAAGGCCAACAAATCCAAGGGAAAAAGGAAATTGAATTAAGCATTGGAGATCCGAACAATAAAAAAACCTTATTCCTCATGGATAAAGACGGCGTTGCAATCGGCGATGGACAGTCTAAGACACTGATAACGGTTTTAAATGACGATGAGATCCATATCACGACTATAGGCAAAAAGATCACTATAAACGCCGGATCAGGGGATGTCGAAATAAAAGGATCTAAGGTTGATATTGCGGGTTCGGCGTTTACATCAGCTAGTGTGGATATTTTAAAAGCACTAAAGGTGATTCAATAAAAGAATATTACTTGAGCAGGACTGATCCTCTTGGAGACCATTAATCTAACCCCGTTTCAATTTGCCCCGCACCCGGGCAGAATCAATTTTCCGGGACACACGCTGACCCTTATCGTGAAGGGGACGTTTGACCTCGTTCACGATCGGACCGTCACCCCGTCAAAAGAACAGCTTTTTCCAACAGGCGACGAATTTTTTCCCGATGACGTGGATATGCAGGGTTCCTGCCGCTATGAGCCGGACTTTGCCTTTTTCAAACCCAAGGCGGATTTGATTCTTTCCGGTCATTGCCATGTCCCGAATGGAACACCAATTCCAGCCTGCCGGGTCAAATTTCAGGTGGGGTCCCATGAAAAAACACTTCATGTGTTCGGCAACCGCCGCTGGAAAGGAGCGATGGGATTTCATACCATATCCGACCCTGAACCCTTCACCAAAATGGAGCTGAGATACGAAAATAGCTTCGGGGGAGAAGGCTATAAAAAGAATCCCGTGGGCAAAGGCTTTTCTAAACAGGTGACTTCTGAAGGTAAGAAAGTGAGGTTCCTTCCCAATATCGAGGACCCTGAAGACATAATCGGCTCCCCCCGCCATCGACCCGCGCCGGCCGGCTTCGGCCCTCTGGGAAAGATGTGGGAGCAGCGATTTTCCAAAATGGGGACCTACAAAGGCAAGTATCTGAAAAAGAGGTGGCCCTGGTTTGCAGAAGACTTTGACTATGCATACTTTAATGCCGCACCTCCGGACATGCAGGTGGAGGGGTATCTTCACGGGGATGAAGAAGTCTACTTCGAGAATCTTCACCCAGAACATTCGAGGTTCATTTCCCATCTTCCCAAAATAAGGGTCAGATGTTTCACAAACAAAAAAAGTAATCCGACATCTAATGACCCAGGATTTCAAGAGGTCTCGATGAAACTGGATACCCTCTGGGCGGACATGGACAATGAGAAGCTCGTCTTGGTTTGGCGCGGGGTTACAGAGGTTCAGACAGAGGAATTTCAGGATATCCTCCATGCCTTTATCATGTCCGAATCCCTTGCTGCACAGCCCGCACCCCTTGAAAAATGCCATGAAATGTTTTTGGCAACCATTGCAGCCGAGGAAGAGACATGGGCTGCTGAACCCGAGGAACCGGAAGAACGATCTGAAGAGCCTGAGGTCAAGCCAGCTAAAGAAAAAAAACCAGAGAAAGACAAATCGGAACAACCCGTCCCCAAAGAGGACCTGAAAAAGATGATCATGGCCCAGACATCCGCGATCCTGGCCAAGGTAGGTATTGACGTGGAAGGCCTCCCCCCGGAAGCCAGGGAAAAGGCCGAAAAGGACCAGGAAAGATTCTTGGACCGGCTGTTTGAAACAGATCCTGAAAAAAAGATGGCAATGGAGCAGGCGGACCAAAAGGCCCAGATGTCCGAGGCCTTTTCAAAGGCCGGGATGGACCTGGACAACCTCCCGCCGTTGACCGACAAGGCAAAACAGGAACAACTTAAGTTGTTTGCCGCGCTGGGCATGAGTGATCCGGCTCTAATGCAATCCCCTGAAATGACAACCCTGTTGGGCATGATGGGGGCAATAATGCCCAAGATGGGGGTGGACCCGGAAAATCTTGATGCATTTATCGAGGAGGCAAAAACCCAGCAGGCCAGGTTGAAAAAACAGCTTGGATTAGCAGATGAAGAAGAGACCGCCGAAGAAGAAAAACCTTCAGTCCTGACGCGTGAAATCGTACAACAACGGGCCGCACAAAATGACTCTTTTGAGGGCGAGGATTTCAGGGAAATCGATCTCTCGGATCTTGACTTGAAGGGCATCAATTTTTCAGGGGCAAATTTTTCCAATGTTCTCCTGAAAGATTCCAATCTCAGCAAGGCCATTTTTGCGAATGCCGTCCTGGCAGGGGCAGATCTTTCCAATGCAGACATGTCGGATAGTATCTTGAGCGGAGCTGATCTAACCCATGCAAACCTCACCGGTTCTATCCTGAAAAAGGCTGATCTGACTCGTGCGAACCTTGAGAACGTTGCCATGAACGGCACGGATTTGTCCGGTGCAAGACTTATGGGCGCCATTGTGACCGGCGCCAATCTAACGAAGGCCGGGCTCAAAGGGGCGGACCTTTCCGGTGCAAATTTAAAGAACACGGATATGGCGGGTGTGGATATGCCTGAGGCGAACCTGACCGATGCTGTTTTGACAGAGGCCTGCCTCGAAGAATCCGACCTCACGGGCGCGAACCTCTCAGGGGCAGACCTAAAAAAGGCCAACCTGAAACAGGCCTGCCTGAAGGAAGCGGATTTCACCGATGCGGACCTGTCAGAGGCCGTCCTGCAGAGTGCGTCCTTAAAAGATACAGTCTTCGAAAAGGCAAAATTGCACAAGACGGTTCTTGTAGAAGCGGAAGCAGTTGATGCTAATTTTTCAGAGGCCGATCTGACCAATGCAAAAATGTCCAACAGCGATTTTTCAAAGGCGGATTTTTCAAAAAGCATCTTGAATGGGGCTGATTTTAGAGATTCCAAATTGCAGGACGCCTCGGTAGAAGGCGCCAAAGGAGTGAAAGCCAACTTTAACAAGGCGGATCTGACCCGGCTCCGGGCATCGGAGGCATGCGATTTTACCGAAAGTACGTTTAGGGAGTCAAACGGTTTTGAATCCATCTGGCATGATGCCGTGCTGAAGTATACCGACTTTTCCCTTTCCGGAATGCAGGGTGCGGACTTTACCGGCGCCTGTTTACAAAGTTCAAATCTCAGCGGGGCAGACATGAAGCATACACGATTCAGAAAGGCGGACATGCGGAAGGCCAGGCTTTTGTTTACGAACCTGTTTGAAGGGAGTCTTGAAAAAGCAGACCTGACCGGGGCTGATTTGAGCGGATCCAATATGTACGGTGCGGAGTTTTTGGACGCGATAATCGATCATACAAAAATGGAAAACACCAATTTAAAGATGACGAAGCTGGGATGAGAAGGAATATCATTAATTATGGCTGATTTTATGGACATGGAAGACCTCCTGAACAACATCAACATAGCCGATTTTAAGAACTTTGGTAGAGGCTTCATGTCTACCGAAGTGCTCTTAAAAAAGATTGAAGACAAGGAGTCACTGGCTGGGGCCCGATTGATGGGGCTGGATCTTAAAGGCATTGATTTCAGCGGTTTCAATCTGGAAGGGGCCTTTATCTTTAACACAAACCTCGAAGGGGCAAACCTTACTCGGGCAAGGCTTGGGAATGCAGCTATCCATCATTCAGACCTGAGCGGCGCCGTGCTTTCCAAGGCGGACCTGTCTGTCGCAAAACTATTTAACGTGAATGGTGAAGGAGCGGATTTTTCAGGCGCTGATCTCTCGGGCATCCATATAGGGGTGGAGTTTGTTTTTAAGAAAAAACCCGAAGACATAAAACTACCAAAAGAACTAATGGAGATGATCAAAAAGGATCCCGCGAATATCGACGTCGACTCCCTGAACATCGGACTTGAAGATCTTGGAATCACCATGTCGGATTTTGAAAATGGAATTTGCAGCATGAAGGGTGCCGTGTTCTCCAATGCTATCACGAGGACCGCCACCTTCGAGGGGGTTGTGTTCGACAATGCCGCCTTTCCCGGAGCGGATCTGAGCGATTCCTCCTTTACGAACTGTAGTATGAACAATGTTGATCTGAGCAGGACCACACTCGAATTGGTTCGCTTTGAAAACACGAATCTAACATCCTCAAGTTTTATATCCGCCAAGATACACGGCGCTGAATTCGCCGGATGTGATCTGGGAAAAGGGGATTTTGAACAAGCAGAGTTCATAAAGGTCAAGATTTCAGGAAATGATCTGACCATTGTTCAGAACCTACCCAAAGATCTTCCCCATTGTGTATTTACGGATTGTGCCCTTTCAGGAAAAAATTTTTCAGAAGCACTTCTTATTAATACCGAGTTTTTGAGAACAAACCTTGCCCATTGTTCATTCAGCCTGGCTGATCTTTCCGGTAGTAAATTTGTTGATTGCGATTTAACAAAGGTAGAGATGATAGCCACAAATCTCATGAAAACAAAATTTTCAGGCATTTCCTTGCGGGGCCTGTCATTTAGGGGGGCTGACATTAAAGAAGCGGAATTTCACAATACGGATCTCACGGACGCAGACCTGACCATGGCCAGGCTCAAGGGATCAGCATTTCTCGGATCCACATTGACCGGGGCCCAGTGCAAGGGGTCTGAGATGGAAGGTGCCCTGTTCCAGGGGTCTATACTTAATAGGGCGATCTTGACGGGGGCTGCTCTGAATGCCGCCCGTTTTGAGAATTCGGATCTTTGTGGATCCGATCTTTCATCATGCGGGTTATCAGGCGCGGTTTTCAGCGGAGTCAAGTTGAATAAGACCTTGTTCAGGAAAACGGACCTGACCGATACTGCCTTCTATGATTCGATTCTTGAAGGGGCCGACCTTTCGGAGAGCCAGTTCAAGGGAACGAAATTTTTTAATACGAACCTGAAGGCGGCATCTTTGAGGAAAGTGGCATTGAAGAATATCATTTTCAGCAATTGTCTGATGGAGGGGATTGATCTAAGCGGAAATGACCTGAGTGAAACCGATTTCTCCGGGGCGCAACTTACGGGCGCGCGGTTAGCCGAATGTGACCTAACGGATGCCGATTTCTCCGGGGCATGTCTCAAGGGAGTAGATTTTTCCCGATCAACCCTGAAGGATGTCCTGGCATCCGGCGCCGACTTTTCGGAATCAAACTGCGGCCAGGCATTATTGGATTATTGCCAGATGGATGGATGCAAGATAGATGGCATTGATCTCACGGGGACAAGATTGATCCGGACGGATCTTGACGGGGTGGATCTGACCTCGGCCCGAATCGAAAAGACCCAATTTATCCTTTGTGGTCTTAAAGGGGTTAACCTTGAAAAGATGGACCTGGCCGAATGTAATTTTACGGACTGCGACCTTTCGGAAGCCGTCCTCTCGGGGTCAAGATTGAATCAGGCCATTCTGACACAGGTCAATTTTACAAAGGCGAATCTTACAGGGGTACAGGCCAAAAACACCATTGCAAGGGCCGTCAATTTTCATGAAGCCGTGTTGGAAGGCGCTGATTTTTCAGGTGCGGATCTGAGGTTCTCGATGTTTGAAAGGGCAAGCCTAAAGAGGGCAAACTTTATCGGCGCACGACTCGACCGGGCGTTTTTCAAAACAGCGGAATGCATTGAAGCCAGTTTCAGGAGCGCGAAGATTCCATATGGAGAGTTCTCCCACGCAAACCTTGAGCAGGCGGATTTTTCATACGCGGATATAACACAAAGTAACCTTCATCGGATCAATGACCAAAAGACCATTTGGAAAGGGGCGAAAAAAAGGCTCGTCAAATACACGGATAGGGATCGCGCTGAAGCGGAGGATTGGATGCCGCCAAAGGTTTTAAAGGGTTGAACTCAGTCGCCGATTTTAGAATGTCATTACCCGGCTTGTCCGGGCAATCCGGAAAATATGGTAAAATATTATAACGTTTACATTCTAACCAATAAGCGCAACGGCAACCTCTACGTGGCTATCACTTCCGATCTGGTTAAATGTGTATGAGGGCATAAAGAAAAGGTGACGGATGGGCTTATTAAAAATATCATATAGGCAAACTTGACATACTCGGAAAAAGTTGTCACCCCGGTGAAGGCCGGGGTCCAGAGCCAGTATAGGTATTTGAAAAGACTGGATTCCGCTCTTCACCTGTCTGCGTGCGAACACGCACAGGCAGGCTGGAATGACAAAAATGGATGTTTTTTGACTTTTTACGAGGCCATCAAACTTGTTTATTTGGAGCAATATCAAGATCCTGTAAATACAATTGGTCGAGGAAAGCGAATAAAAATATCCGCGTAAATGGAGACTTAAACTAATCCAGAAAGAGAATCCGCTTTGGGAGGATTGATATAATAAGCTGGTTCCTGGATACCCCGGATAAACCGGGGTATGACTACTGGAATTAAGATGATCTTTATAGGCCAACAATACGACGTGAATTTATACTTATGTAATGATCAATTTATGGTAGGGTGGGGTTTTATACCCCACCAAGGTCACTGAAAACAATAGCTCCGGAGGGACATCATGTTGAATCTTGCGGAAAAATTTAAAAGGATCCCGCGGACAAGGTATCTTGGGCCTGCAAAGGTCCTGGAAACTGAGGACTCAGGATCACGAATGAGACTGCTGCTTGGAGGATATCCGTTGGAAGGAGCGGTATGGGCGCGGAATGCCATTGCGGACCATAACCGTGTAGAGCAAGGGGACACAGTGCTGGCCGTGGGCGAAGATCCGGAAGACCTATATGTGATTGGTGTTTTGACCGGGAAAAACATGCCAGACAATAACGAAAACCAGATCGCCCTAAGCAAAGGGGCACGCGCTGAGGTTGAAGGACCAAAGGGCGAACAGCGTCTAAAGGTGGTTTCTCCAAAAAATGAGCTGATCTTTCAATATGATGAGAAAAACGGAAGCTGTAAAGTAAGCATGGAGGCCGGGGACATTGAGTTTGTGACCCGTAAGGGCAATATTACCTTTGCGGCAGGAAAAGAGATCATCTTTCACGGCCGGACCATCGGCATGACTGGTACAAGAGGTGTCTGCTTGGGAATCATGGATGCACTTGGCAAGCTGCGTTCCAACCTTACCCTTCAACAACAAGGCATGAAAATGGAGGGCCCGAAAATCGGCATTGATGCCGAGCGCGGGGAGGTTCACATCGAAGAAACAAAGTACACCGGAAAGTGTTTATTGAGTAAAGTTGACCGTCTTGAAAGCATTGTAGGTTCTGTCATCGTAAAGGCAGGAAACATCTATCAGACAGTGGAAGAACTGTGTCAAATGAAGGCCGGAAGAGTACGAACTTTGGTGGCCAAAACATTTCATTTCAAATCAAAGAAGGCATTTGTGAAAGCGGAAGAGGATTATAAGATTCAGGCCGAAAAAATTCATCTTGGATAAAAAGGAGTTAATATATGTTTCCAGCATCAACCACACAGGGCGGGAATTGTATGGCTATGCCGCCCGATGTGTGCCTTGTTCCCGCTCCACCTTTACCCCCCATACCAACACCTTTCCCGAACACCGCCATGCTGAATCAGGCCACGAATACATCTATGAAGGTGATGATTATCAACAAACCCGTGGTTACCCTGAAATCGAAGATCCCCAAAACCATGGGGGACGAGGCAGGTGTCGCCGGAGGTGTAGCATCAGGCATGAACATGGGCCCGGCATCCTTTAAGATAGGTGGCACCAAGGTTAAGGTTGAGGGACAGCCGTGCGTTCATTTGACATCCATGAGCGGCCATAATGGGATAAATGCCAATGCCCCGGCCGGTACCCAGGTTTCCCCCAGCCAGACCAAGGTCATAATAGCACCATGAGCTTGTCGTTTTTATATTGGGTGTTTTTCCTTTGCCCTGCGCCGTGCGCCTCTTGACAGACTGAACGTATTTAATAAATGAGAGTTTCGGGCTTTAAGTTGATAGCTCGTCAAAAGCAACCAAAGAGGATAACCTCATGAAAACCATATGGATCACTTCCCTTGGAACCTCCCCGGAACCCATTCAACAGCTGATGATCCAGATGAAGGCTTATGGCATCGATGTCCAGGGTCATTTCTGGAAGGATGATCTAAAGGCCATGGCATGGCAGGCGGGAAGAGAGAACCTCCTGGATTCCAATATTGCTATGTTGGGGATATTGGGATCTGATAAGGAATTATTATTCCAGGATACCCTTTATGGATTATCACTCCTGACCATCACGGTCCAGGCCCAGCGGGGTTCGAATTTCCCCATCATGATCCTCCAGACCGCCGGGGATACAATCGATTCCGACCGGTTGAGCCTTCCGATTCAAGGAGCTCGGATCATGTCCTTATCCGATGCCGGATTAGGGGCCAAACTGGTGGCGGCGGTCCATAAACAACCGAAAGCAATCCCTCCTGAATATTATTTGGATATCCTCGGCAACGAACAGATCGGGCAGTGGTTCGAGGTGCGCCCTAAACAGGGGAACTGGCCGGGTGTGATGTTTGGTGTGGAAGGCGCGGATATTGCCTTTCAGGCGGTCGGCCCTTCCGGCAGCCTGCCGGCCAAAACCGTTTTGAACTATCCCATGCAAGGTCTAAGACTGGAAATGGGCGGAAAGGAATATACGGCCTGGGCCACGCAAAACGAGTTGAATCCTGAAACCTCTTATTATGTTAAAGTGGAGGGATTCCCTCAATCCATCCTTTTCGGGCCTTACTCGACTGAGCAGCAGGCGGATGTATTTATCATTCGGTTGAAATAGTGATCCATTTGTCCTCTCAGGTTTATCCCGTTGACCTGGGTTTTGATCCTTAACCCAATCTATAAAGATTCCGCCCGCGTCTTTCGCGAATCCCGAATTTCGCATCTCCTGATCTTCCCTACGTGGATTTAGCTAGCAAGTCCGGGAACTCGATATATTTGGGGACCCTATGGAAAACCATTTGCTTATGGCACCACTTGATGAGATCACGGCCGGTGATCCCTTTGGTATCTTTCTTGAAATTCCGCCTGCCTTTTCAGGGGTATTTGCACCCCATAATCCTTGCCCACTTTCTCCTTTACTCAGGATATCTTTTTCTCTATACTCCACCCTCAAATCAGGAAAGGGAGTTTTGTACAGAATGAACGCAGTGATTACCGGGACCGGAAGCTTTATTCCTACAAAAGTGGTCCGCAATGTAGATTTTTTAAAGAATGAATTTTATGACGAGCACGGCAAAAGGATCGAAAAGTCAAACGAAGAGATAATACAAAAATTCGAACAAATAACAGGCATTACAGAGAGACGATATGTAACGGATGATCAGTTGACGTCCGATATCGCTTATATGGCGTCCCGCGACGCCTTGGAATCCGCGCAAGTCGACCCGGAAGAACTGGATCTGATCATAGTGGCTCATAATTTCGGGGATATCAAGGCCGATAATAAGAAAACCGATCTGATCCCTTCCCTCGCTACAAGGGTCAAACACCATCTGCAAATAGAAAACCCGGATACCATCGCCTATGACCTCCCCTTCGGATGTCCGGGTTGGTTACAGGGGGTCATACAGGTCAATACCCATATCAAGACAGGAGAGGCGGTAAAAGCGCTCGTTGTGGGAGCCGAAACCCTCTCAAGGGTTTCCGATCCCCATGACAGGGACTGTATGATCTATGCGGATGGGGCCGGAGCCGCAGTGATTGAGGCCAAGCATGATAAGGAACCCATGGGGATCTTATCCCATGCTTCAAGGACCGATGCCATAAGGCACGGATATATGTTGTGGATGGGCCCATCGTATAATCCCGGATATCAGGGAAGTGAGATATTTCTCAAGATGGATGGTCACAAGCTTTATGAATATGCATTGAAAACCGTCCCCGCTGTGGTTAAAAAAGCAATGGATAAGGCCGGATTATCCATCAATGAGGTCAGCAAGGTCTTCATACACCAGGCAAACGAGAAGATGGATAATGCGATTTTAAAACGTTTGTATAATAAAGAGTATGGTATCCGGGAAATCCCGGATTTTGTCATGCCTATGACCATATCTTGGCTGGGAAACAGCTCGGTGGCAACCCTTCCAACCCTGTATGATTTGCTGAGGAAAGGAAAGCTCAATAACCACTCCTTGAAAAAAGGAGACCATGTTGTGTTTACATCCGTGGGCGCGGGTATGAATATCAATGCCGTGGTCTATCGAATAGCGGAAGACATCAAGACTGGATAAGCAACACCATAAAAGTCAGGATACCGGATGCCACGGGGGTTAAGATCCAACCGATAAATATTTTTGATAAGATTTTCACGCTCAGGGTTCTTACACCTCCAACCAGTCCGACACCCGCCACGGCCCCTACAATGGCCTGGGAGGAAGAAACGGGAACGCCCACTTGCGTAAAAACATGAAGGGTCAAGGCCTCGGCCAGTACCGAAACCAGGGCGGATAATGGGTCCAAGGGAACGATCCCTTTGCCGATGGTAATCATAACCTTTTTGCTGTAAGTGACCACACCGAAAGCAATGCTTAGTCCTCCGATGAAGGCGGCGGTATTCATGGAAAAAATCCCCGAACTCACATACATACCCGTCACATTGGCCACATTGTTGGCCCCCAGCGAATAGGCCCCATAAGAGCCTGCCAAAATGATCCCGATGACATATATCGTATTCAAGGACGTAAATGTCTTGACTCGCTGTGTGATCATGAATCGCGTCATGCGGTAGAGGATGTATCCCAGGATAAGGCCGGTGATCGGTGTGAATACCCAACAGATGATAATCTTATTGAGTTTTGAAAAATCCGCCGTACCGGACAAGATACCCGCACCAAGCAAGGCCCCCACGACACACTGGGAAGCGGATGCGGGAATGGCCAGATAGGTAAGGATAGTCATGGTTATGGCGGCGGATAACGTGCAATAGAATGCTTCTTGGGGCAATATACGAGATAAATCCCCAATGGTTTTCATGCATTTAGGGCCTTCAACAAGGGCGCCTGCCATCACAAATAGGGCAGTCAACCAGATGGCGGTCCGATATCTCACGGTACCTGTAGCAACCCCGGTCCCGAATATATTGGAGGCATCATTGGCGCCCAGGCTCCAACCCAAAAAGATACCGCTTGTAACCCTCCACATAATCTAATGCATGTCCATTTCCAAGATCCGGCAATGATGAGGTTCGTTACCGCATGCTCACAAATATGATTTGAAGGGAATCACTTGCATCCTCGATCATATCACTCAGTCCGGTAAGTCCATTAATAAAATCAAAAAGCATCCTTCCTTCCCAGAAGGTTTTCAAAGGGACATCTCTCACATCCTTGAATAATCCGAATTTCATCTCATCGATCTTTTTTTCATATATTCGAATGGCAAGGGTCTTTTCTCTCAGGTCTTCTCCTTTTAAAAAGGAATCAAATGTGATCAAAAGCATTTCAATCATGCGGCGATTCAAATGGGCGACCCTTACACACTCACCCCTGATCCGTTCAGGGATATTTAGATCCAGACTGTAAGACGTGACATCTTCCAGCAAATCAAATACATCATCGACGATCTCTACAAATTTACACAAATTGGGTCTAACATAAGGCAGGAAGGCCCCCTCGTAAATATGGGCGATGATTTGTCGACGAATCACATCCCCCTCTTTTTCCATGCCAATGACATAACGCATGAGTCTTTTGTCATGCATCTCAATCGCATCCTTGAGGTGAGCGCAGGCCGTGCAGAGAAGTCCCAGATGCCTCCTAATGTTTTCAAGGACGATGCGTTCCTTCTTGCCTTGAGAGATAAGCCTATACAGAAACATTTTCACCCCTTGCCCTCATGATCAATTTTGCGGCCATGATATCCATCAAAGAGACAAAACCGATGATCTTATCTCTTTTCGATACAAAGACCCGGGTAATATTGGATGCCTCCATTCGCGCGGATGCTTCAATGATATCCACTTCCGGATCAACGCAGATAATGGGTTTTGAAGCGATTTGAGATACCTGAACATCTTTGGGGTCCTTGTTTTTGGCCAGTACTTTAAAAACCACATCCCTGGCTGTGATCACCCCGTCATCCTTGTCATTTGCGGAAAAACGCACCAGCAAAGATCGGATACCAAGGTCCACCATCTTCTCAATGGCATCATAGACGGTCGCCTCGGCAGACACATACTCAACCTTACTTGTCATAAATTCCAATACCTTCATTGCGTATCTCCTTATCTTGATATCAAAATCATTCGCTATCCAGGTGAACTCAGCTCATTACATGGAAAAACCAATGGTAAATTGAAAAAAGAAATCCTGGTATTTACTGTTATGGCCCATAGCCAATCCAAGACCGGGAAGGGCGATCCTTTGGAGGAAATAATAGGTTCCCACACCGCATGCATAGTAGTCCACTTGATCATCCTGGGATGTGATCAATATCAACCTTCCAGCATCCACAAAAGGGGCCACGGTCCAGGTTCCCTTGGAAGACCGGTGCAAAGGGATCTGATAATCCAGGGAACCGGCAATATGTTGCTTCGTCCATGCCCCCTGGCCTTGAATCCCACGAAAACCTGAACGGCCGCCCACCCGTAAGGTCTCCCGCCGATCTTCATGATAGATTCGACCTGCCTGAACCCGGAATTGAAATATATGGTCATGAATAATCGGTCGTTGCCATCCAAAGTCCATTTCAACCGTTTTTGTTTCTCGGTTTTCATCGTCGTCACTTCGTCCGATCTGCCGGGCCATGGTCAAGTTTGCCGACATCCCCTCCTGGAAATAAAAACGATAGTTGGAATCATCCCATCGAAACCGCAACTCCAAATAATCGGATCGATAATCTTCAGGTCGTTGATAGCCCTCAAAGACCTCGTAATCCCGATCCAGGTTGCGATATCTAAGTGAGGCCTGAAACTTCGGATGGAACCGATATCCGCCCGACAAGCTATAGTAACGTACGGATTCATCCATCCCGTCCATCTTGTCTTCACCCATATAATGGTATATCTGGTCCTGGGATCGGCTGAAGGCCAGTCCTACGGACCAATCCGACCAAAAAAGAGACCGATCATGATACATGACCGAATAAGAAGCCCCCGACTCGGAGTAAGTACTGCCGATGCCCAGGGTCTTTCCATATCCCAACAGATTGCTTTCATAAACATGAAAACCCGCCGTGGTGTCCTGATCCTTGCCGCTTGATACAAATGGGATGGGGATAATACTCCAACGATCTTTGACATGGACGCGTAAGATTCCGTCATCCAGTTCGACATCAACCTCGGAAAAGAGCCTGGAATTGATCAGGCATTCCTGCAGGCGTTTTAAATCAACATCTTGAACGACGTCGGCCGCCTGATCTAGTATGCATTTTTCAACAAGAGATCGGATATATCGAATTTGGGTCTTGGTATTACCCGTAATCTCCATCTTCCAATCGCGCGTAACACCCAAGGACAGGGGCGTGATTAAAAAAAGCGTGACGGATAAAGAAACCAGAATGATGATGAGATGTATAATATTTTTTGGGGTGTGCATGGAATATAATGCTATAAGGTGAGTGAGGATATCCTTTTCATCAAATCCAGGAACATTGTTTTTTATTGATGTCGATTAAGGTAGACAACCTGTCCAATCAATCATTCCCGTATACCCGTAGATATTCATCAAATCGAAATTTTGTCTCCTCATCCATGGGTCTGGGAGTTCCGTTGATCATCACGGGAATCTTATCCATAAAAAGATAGTTGATAATCTCCCGGATCCCGGCTATGGAATGGACAGGAATGCCGGTTTTTGATGTAAACCCCTGAATCGTATTTTCCCCTTTTTGGTTGATGACAACCTTCCCTTCCTGATCGTAGACGGCTGTGGTCTGTTCACGGTCGACGGCAATACCAATACCGATTACAGTTACATCCAAGTTTTGGGCCTCCGCATCCATAAGGATCTTGTCAATGAGATCATATTTTGTGGCCATGGAAGAGGCCACGTCATCAACGACAAATATACGGCAACCGTTAAATAGAGTCCGATTGACCATCATGCTACCGCCTTTGCTTCCTTCTCCATGCCGCTTTGCCTCTTTTCGATCGTATTCAAATAGGAGGTCACAACCAAAATGGGTGTAGAGGGCAATAGAGGCGGCCAACGCAATGGCGCTTCCTTTATAAGACGGCCCTAGAATGATATCCGTATGATCGACAATGCCGCGATCCACCATCATCTCGGCAAAAAAGGACCCCAATTCCATACTCAACCGTCCGGTCCTGAACATACCGAAATTGACAAAATAGGGTGTGGGCCGTCCATCCTTTAGGATGAGATCTTTATCAAAGAACAAGGAGCCAGTTTCAGCAAGAATAACGGCTAATCTTTTTTTGTAATCTTCCATGGCGCAATAGTATATGATTGGAACGGCTTGTTCAATCATATTCTGAAATCATTGCTGTCCAAAATAGATGAAATTCGGACTTTGGGTGGTGAATTTGAAAGATGATCCCTCTGCACCCAAAAACCGTTTTCGACCAGCATGTTCTGAAATATTACAACACCCGAAATCGTAGCAGGTCATAACCAATCAATATGTCATTGGTAATGGATACAATCCCATTAGCCCAACCATGCTATATGGATGACTCCTTGACAGATGTGACAAAAGATTGATATACAGTAAATTATATTTTGTTATCACTATCTCTACCAGGAGGTGATATCATGTCTGAGGAACAAGTCGGAGTGGTCGTTAAGTTTTTTGCAAAACCCGGTGTGGCCGCCATCGATATGAAAACCGGAAGCATTAAAAAAGGAGATATCCTGCGGTATAAAGGGTACACGACCGATTTTACGGAAGAGGTATTTAGCATGGAGGTGGATAACCAACCGGTTGAAGAGGCCAAAGCAGGAGACATGATTGGAATAAAGGTTAAAGAAAGGGTTCGCGAGAACGACCTGGTATATAAAGTCATCTAATGATCTCGCATCGTTTTTATGGCCTCAGGGATTAATCTCCTGATAAATTCTTCTTTTTCAAATGCGTTCAACTTTATGAACCGTTCATATTCCGGGTGATCTCTGCTGAGGGTCGGGGTCTTGGCCTGTAGTCCAGGCGCCAATCGTTCAAATTGCATGATCATCTCAACCAATGAAAGTCCCTGCCCGGGATAGTCTTCCAACCAACCCAGCCGTCTCATGTATTCAAACCGGATACGATCCAATAAAAACAGATATCGGTCCATAATCAACATCTTTTCCGATGTATGCAATTCGTTTAATTCAAATCCGGATCCCAGATCTTGCAGGTTCATGATAAGATCATAAAGATAAAAAGAGCTTTTTTCTCTGCCCTGTGCCAAAAACATGATCGTTTTTGAAGAAATATCAGCTAGATGCGTCTCACATCCAAAGGTCTCATTGAACTGACTCGCCCAATTTCGATATCCTTTTTTAACCTTCAGATCTAATCGGGCCTTTTGAATATCAATCACGCTGGACACTTGTTATTTCACTCATTATTGGTTAGCGTAAAGCCGCAGCGTTTGCAGAACGCTGCCTTAAATTGTTTAAGGCCGCATTCAGGACACATGATAAAGTTTTCAAGGGTTGGGATACGCGGGGAATGATCGGGGTTTCGGAGGTCGCTGATGGTCCCGTTCTCCTGGATTCGCACAATCCCTCCGGCATAATAGATTGCGTCGGCATAGCGTCTGGCATATTCGAGGCTCATCTTCTCTTTCAATATAATGGGGGCCTTGAGAACGATATAATCCGCCATCTCTTGGGATACGCCAAGTGAGGCCATCCCCTCGATAAATGAATCCTTCGGCCCATTGAGCCCCAAAAAGATAATCCGATAACCTTTAAGCCCCATGATACCATTCAATCAATATCGATAACCATAAAAAGATTGAAAAAAGTCGTTTTCATTACTCTCTATTCAAAATTCTTGCACCGAATCATCCCATCCTATCAAGGCAGGCCTTAACGAATCCTTTAAATAGAGGGGCAGGGGCTTCCATCCTTGATTTCAGTTCCGGGTGGGCCTGGGTGGCAATAAAGTACCGCAATTGAGGCAGTTCAAGAAATTCCACAAGCCTTCCATCCGGTGAAACGCCCGAAAATACCATACCGTTTTGAAGAAGTATTTCGTGATATGCCGGATTAACCTCATAGCGATGCCGATGTCTCTCAGTGACCTCTCTGGCATTGTATAGCGCATAAACTTTTGAATCTTCCTTGAGAACAGCCGGATAGGCCCCCAACCGCATAGTCCCGCCTTTTTCCTTAATGTTTCTTTGTTCCGGTAGAATATCAATGACCGGATAGGGTGTTTCGGGATCCATCTCGGTCGAATTGGCCCCTTTCAGATGACAAACATTCCTGGCGAATTCAATAACAGCCATATGCAGGCCAAGACAAAGGCCTAAAAAGGGGATATCCTTTTCCCTGGCCTGTCGGACTGCCTCAATTTTCCCTTCCGCTCCCCTAGAACCGAATCCGCCGGGCACAACGATGCCGTGTATCTGATCCAGGAAAGAAGCATCGCACAAATCCGTGGTTTCCACCCATTTGAGTTTGATCTTACACCCCAAATGTGCGGAACAATGGTTAAAGGATTCAATAATGGAGGCATACGAATCTTCTAATTTTGTATATTTTCCGCACATGGCCACGGTGATCTCTTTTTCGGGATTTCTGAGGTTATTGATTAATTCTTTCCATTTTCGTAGATCAGGCGGACTATATATATTTAATTTTTTATGTAGGATTCCTGGAAGACCCTCTTCCTCAAATACCAGGGGTATTTCATAAATATCATCCACATCAAGACCGGTTATGACCGCCTCTGGGTCAACGTCGCAGAAATTGGAGATCTTTGTTTTTACTTCTTTTGTCAGATACTCCGAGCACCTACCGATGATGATATCCGGAAAGATGCCCCTCTGTTTTAACAGGTTCACACTTTGTTGGGTCGGTTTTGATTTTTGCTCATTTACCCCATAGGGTATGGGTACGTAGGTAAGATGGATATAGATTGTGTTCTCTTTGCCCACATCCTCTTTCATTTGTCTCATGGCTTCGAGAAACAATTCATTCTCAATATCACCGACGGTCCCTCCAATCTCCACAATCATGAGATCCGCAGATTCTTGCCTGGCCACATCAAAAATATGGTTTTTGATGACGTCCGTAACATGGGGAATATATTGAACGGTTTTCCCGAGATAATCACCGCGCCGCTCCTTTTGTCTAACCATATCAAATACCTTGCCCATGGTCAGATTCCATGTGGAGCGGCAGGTCACTCCTAGAAATCGTTCATAATGTCCAAAATCCATATCCACTTCCCCGCCATCATCCAATACAAACACTTCTCCGTGTTCATATGGATTCATGGTGCCGGGGTCCACATTCAAGTATCCATCACACTTAATCGGGACGATCTTTAATTTAGACGAAAGGAGATGGCCGATCGATGCGGCGGCAATCCCTTTCCCTAGGCCGGAAAGGACGCCACCCGTGACGATGATGTATTTGGTAGGCATAACTGACTCGAATTATGAATGATTATTTGCGTTAAAAAAAATACTAAAATATTCCTGGATTTTTGTTTCTTGAAGGTTTATAAATTTTTTACCGGACAAAGTAAATGAGCACATTTCCATAAGAATCTTCAATGAGAAAATCTTTCTTGGGATATTAACCTCTTGATGAAATCGGATATAAGTCCTTTGACCATGTTTACCTACAAATGCTTATCCAGATAGATATTCTCCGTCAAGCTAAAAACTTTCAGTTCCCTGGAATCGCATTAATTATTGTTGAAAACTGATTTATCCCATTAAAATATCTATCAAAGCAGCTCCTGGAAAAAGTTGAAAACATGTTTATATTACACAATATATCATACTATCATTTTTATAAAACACAATATATAGTTATTTTTTATTGACAATAAAGTCAAGAAGTCTTATCATAGACACACTTTTTCATTAACCATTCTGAGGATGGGGCCTTTGCAAATGGAACAAAAAAAGATACTTATTGTGGATGATGAACAATTTATTACGGAACTTATTTCAGAGGCCCTTCACATGGAGGGGGATTTTGATGTTGAGAGGGCCTTCAATGGTCAGGAAGCTGTTGAAAAATACCAGTCTTTTATGCCCGACCTGGTCCTCATGGATATTGAAATGCCTGTGATGGATGGGTACGAATCATCCTCAAAGATCAAATCCATAAATCCTGAAGCGAGAATCCTGGTTTTAACCGGCAATCCAGGTGATTCCCGTGCTCGTCGGACCATTTCCGAAGGTATTGCCGTGTCCCTGCTTGAAAAACCCGTAAGATTGATGGACCTAAACCGGACTATCAGGGAAAATCTCCCGGCCTATCCACAATAACTCCCTTTTCTTTCACATGACGACATCCTTTGTGGCCATAGTAGGGCGCCCCAATGTGGGAAAATCCACTCTTTTTAATCGACTATCCAGATCAAGAGATTCTCTTGTGGATGATGCCCCGGGTATTACAAGAGACCGTCTTTATGCGTCTATCCATTGGGAAGGCACTTCATTAACCATTATTGACACCGGCGGTTTCGACAATCTCCAAGAAGAGCCGCTTATGCATCAAGTCCGAAGCCAGGTGGAAGAAGCCATCCGCGAAGCTGATCGAATCATTTTTATGGTAGATGGACCACAGGGCGCCATGCCTGGTGATGAAGATATTACTCGGATCTTACGTCGCACCGACAAGATGATATTCTTGGCCGTAAATAAAATTGACGGCGTTGAACATGAAGGAATGGCGTCCGAATTTTATTCATTGGGATGGGATAAAGTCTATTCCATTTCAGCCGCCCATGGTTACGGCATCAAGGCATTGATGGCCGATGTGATACGAGGCTTACCCAAACCGGTTCCTGAGAGAGAAGATAGTGATCGAATCCGTGTTGCGATGATCGGGCGTCCCAATGCGGGCAAATCTTCCCTGATCAATCGAATTTTGGGTTTTGAAAGGCTAATTGTCAATGACATGCCTGGAACCACTCGTGATTCCGTGGATACGCATTTTACATGGAAAGGAAAAGAATATCTTTTTATCGACACGGCCGGTATTCGAAGGAAAAGCAAGGTCAATAAAAAGATTGAAAAATTTTCGGTCATGAAGGCCCTCAAAAGTCTTGACCGATGTCATGTGGCCATTATCCTTTTGGACGCGGCGGCCGGGATTGCTGAACAGGACGCAAGGATTTGCGGGTATGCTTATGAAAAAGGTCGGGGCATGATTTTGGCAGTCAATAAATGGGATCTGATCAAGAAAAACCTGGAGCAAAGGAGGCACCTTGAACGCACATTTGAACTGAAATTAAAATTCGCATCATTTGCTCCTCGGATCAATCTTTCGGCCCTTACCGGTGAAGGCGTGGAAAGCTTACTGCAATACATCGATCTGGTTTATGGCCAGTTTTGCACAAGGGTCGGTACGAGTGCCGTTAACGATGCCATCTCAGAGATGATTCAAAAGAAGCCGCCGCCTCAGGTCGGAAGGAGTCGTCTAAAAATCTTCTATGCCACGCAGACAGGAATCAAACCCCCTACCTTCGTGATTTTTGTAAACAGGCCGGAATTGATTCATTTTTCTTATGAGCGGTTTATATTAAATCAGATGAGGGAGCATTTTGACCTCAAAAATACGCCCCTGCAACTAATATTTAAAAAAAGAGAAAAAAATCAGAAATAGGTGGTGTTTTGAAAAATAATCTCCACCCGACGATTTTGTTCCATTCCCTCCGGCGTATCGTTTGACGAAAGGGGCTTGTATTCCCCATAACCAGCGAGGGCTATTAATCCGGATGAAACGCCATCCGTCTTTACGAGATAATCCATAATATTATAGGCCCTTGTCCAGGATAACTCGTTATTAGACGGAAACTCACTCGTCTGGATGGGAATATTGTCCGTATGACCGTCTATATAGACCTGATATTCCGTGTTTGTAATAAATTTTGCGACTTGATCAAGGACTGCCTTCATCTGTGGTTTAATATCCGCCCCACCGGATTCGAATAAGAGTTGGTGACCGAACACGAGTTTGAAACCATTTTCCATGTCTTCGAAGATGATTTGCCCACCGGCCTCCCTTAGAAATGTCTCTTTTGTCTGGGCCGCATATTCAACCGGATCATCCGCCCTTTTGATCACCAAGGTATCCTTTAATTGCTGATAAATTCCCTCAATGAGTACCTCCTTAGGGCGATATATCTCTCCGTATTCTTTGAAATACAATATCCCGCAAGCGCTGGTAAAATTGGTAAATAGGCTCTTTAGGGTCTTGTCATCCATGGATGACATGGAGAGCAGGAGCACGAAAAAGGTCAGTAAAAGGGTGGAAAGATCGGAAAAGGTGACCATCCATGACGCAACCCCACCGGGCTCTCCCGCCATTGTTGTTTTTGTTTTATTCATTCTTGCCGCCAGGGACTCTGAATAAAAAGCCTTTGAAATCCAATGGGTTACCCGTTCGACCAGTCTTTTTTAGCCGATAGGGGATCTCTTCATCATAGTCGAGTATAATCTCCACCAATCGGTTCAATCCGCTTACAGCGCCTTCAAGGTCTCCTTCCGGTGAATTCAATCCAAAGCCGTGAGCAACCATCTTCGCGGCGTCAATCCCTCCTTGCTCCCTGAAAAAATGATAGACGGCAAAGGCCCTTTTTGAACTCAGTTCCATGCTGTATCTTAGCTTGTCCGGCTGAAAGGCCGTTTCCGTTCGGTCTACGTATCCCCGCAATTCAATAAGCTTTGTGCTGTTTTTAATGGAATAGGCCAATGCCTCAAGAAATTTTTGAACCCCCGGTTCAAGCTGGTCAGAGTCCGGCTTGAACGATACCCTGTTGTTCAATGAAATAACAGTCCGTTCAAGTTGTTTGGTCATGGACACATCGGATTCTAGGTTATGCGTCATGGCGATGTTTCGTAATCTTTCAAACTGAACATCCTCGATTTGGATGGGGGCGTCACCGACTGTTATATTGGTCCCCTTTGGCTTACCGAGAATGGAGAGGGCGCCGGGTTTAAATCCGAACGCGCCGACAAAGGAGTTCAGGGCCAATCTTTTTTTTCTTTTATCAATGGTAGCCATGCTCAAAAGCAAGACAAAGAAGGTCAGGAGAAGGATCATAAGATCCGTATAAGTGGTCATCCACGCGTTCGTCTCAATTTTTCGTTTCTCAAGATTTCTGGCTGTCATTTTTCTGAAGAGAATTGTCAAAATTTCGTCAATATTTTTTAAGACCTTTGATGGTCACCACATGAAATCTAAGAGCCAATGGCTTTTTTCAAGATCACGTGAAAAAAGAGAAAAGCCCTTTTACCAAAAAGGTTTTCGCCCTTCATGCGCAACGAGAATGGAGAAGGTGCTTTATCCATTCGAGCAATTCCCATGCCAATGATGTTTTCCCGTCATGAAAACCCAAAAAGGTTCGCCCAGGGAAATTGGATAGGCTATGATCCACCATATCCGAATGGAATTGATCAATTCCCCAGGAAAAACCCCAAAACAACCATCGGTTCATTCTGATCTTAATCGCTGCGCCAGATAGGTATATCGCTGCATAACCTTATTGTTTTTTATACCCATGGCCAAGGCCTTTTTGCTCCCCACCAGAACAACCAGGGCCTTTCCCCTGGTGACAGCCGTATAAATCAGGTTTCTCTGAAGAAGAATATAATGTTGGGATAAGACCGGAATAATGACAGCAGGATATTCACTTCCTTGCGATTTATGCACGGAGATCGCATATGCCTGGACAACCTCATCCAATTCAGAGTAATCGTAGATGACCGGCATGCCATCGAAAACAATAGTGATGGTTTGATTTTCCGGATCAATGGATGTAATCCGGCCCATATCCCCATTGAAAACCTCTTTGTCGTAGTTGTTTCGAATCTGCATCACCTTGTCATTAAGACGAAAGGCCCGTTCACCCCTGATTAGTTTTGTCTCCGATGGGTTCAATATTTCTTGAAGCCTTATATTCAGGTTCCCCGTGCCCACAATCCCTTTATGCATAGGCGAGAGAACCTGGATTTCATCAATGGGGTCCAGATGAAATCGTTTGGGTATACGTATGCTTACAAGTTCTAAGATGATCTGTATCACCTGAACCGGATCATCTTGCTCAATAAAATAGAAATCCTCCAGGTTGTTGCGATCTTGTATGAATTCAGGGATAAGGCCTTGATTGATCAAATGGGCATTCACGATGATTTTACTTTTTTGGGCTTGTCGAAATATCTCATTTAACTCAACAACCGCTACGACTCCGGATTGCAGGATATCCTTTAAAATACTTCCTGCTCCGACGGATGGTAATTGATTCTCATCCCCTACTAGGATCAGAGTGGCATAAGAGGGGATGGCCTTTAAAAGATGGTACATCAAGATCGTGTCGATCATAGATACCTCATCCAGTATCAGGACATCCACGTCAAGCGGATGATCTTGATCCCGTTGGAATCCCCCTGTTTGCCGGCTGTATTCCAACATCCGGTGAATGGTCTTTGCCGGATGACCGGTGGCCTCGCTCATCCTTTTGGTTGCCCGTCCGGTCGGGGCGGCTAATTGGATGCGGACACCCAATTCGCTGTAAATACGAATAACGGCATTGATGATGGTCGTCTTTCCGGTGCCGGGGCCGCCGGTAATCACCATCACTTTATCCGATATGGCCTTTTTAACTGCCTCGACTTGTTTGTTTGCCAGGTGTAAATGGATCTTTTCTTGCACCCATTGAAGGGCCTTATCGGTATCTATCTTTCGAATAGTCTTTGGTGAATGGATTAGACGCCTAAAATGATGTTGAATGCCGGTCTCCGAGATATAAAACCGGGTAAGATACACGGCCTTTGCGTTAGCTCTAGCTTCCGAAAAGTCCTGATCCAAATCCTCTATGACAATCTTCTCCTCCTGGTTTAAGGTATCGATGGCCTGAACCATAACCCCGCGGTCCACTCCCAATATTTCCTGACATTTTTCAATAAGAGGCTCATAGGGATAATAGACATGTCCCTCGTCAGTGAGTTGGTTTAAAACGTAGAGCATACCCGCCTCGGCACGGAGGGGTGAGTTTTTCGCGAAGCCGAGATTGCCGGCAATACGATCGGCTGTATTAAACCCGATACCAAGGATATCCGTCGCCAGGCGATATGGATTTTGGGTTAAAAGAGGTATGGAGCCTTGGCCATATCTTTTAAAGATCTTTGCGGCATAGGCCGATCCGACGCCATGGGTTTGAAGGAATATCATCACATCTCGGATCTCTTTTTGCTCTTGCCACGCCTCCCTGATCATATCAATACGCTTTGGCCCGATTCCCTCAACATGAACGAGTTCGTCGATGCGCTGCTCGATGATATCTAATGTCTTTTCGCCGAATTTCTTTACGATCCGGGAAGCCATGACCGGACCAATACCCTTGATCAGCCCTGAACCCAAATACTTTTTAATGCCTTGAATAGTAGCCGGCACTTTTATTCGATGGTCTTCCACCTTGAATTGTCTACCGAATTTGGGGTGATCCATCCAGGTCCCGCTGACCACCAATGTTTCCCCGGGTGACGGTGAAATGATATTTCCGACGACCGTGATTAGGTCCTGATATCCTTGCACGATAAGCTTGGCAACCGTATACCCGCTCTCTTCATCGGCATAAGTAATCCGTTCGATCTGACCTTCAATCTCTAGAAGATTTTCGTGATCGGGTCTTTTATCTAAGAAAGTGAATTGATCGGTCATGTCGCCTGTATCTTTTTATAATCGTTGAATCAAATACAAGTAGGTGGGTAATCGACTCCGCATCTTGATTTTATAAAATTCTCTTTTTGTTCCTCTCTTTTCGAGCGGTGTCCCATTCATGAAAGGCGAAAAATAGACCGCACCCTTTGCATAAAAATGTTTCAGCTGTTTTTCCATTAATCGAAAAACGGAGGGCAAATGCCCTTTTGGGAGATGATTTCCAAAAACAAAGTTTGAGGTCACTTCAATCTTGCGATAGCGTTTATTGATATCAAGCATTTTCTTGAATGCATCATGGACGGTTTGTGGGGTAATGGCCTTTTTCAGCAGATGAAGGGTTTCGGCATCAGCTGATTCAAGGCCGATATTAATATAGGTCAGGTAAGGCAGTGCTTCCAGCTGATCAAAAAGCGTATCATCGGCTGTCAAGAGGGAATGGGCACTTCCAAAAAGGAAAAGATATGCTCCCTTAAGCGCCGATCGCCTCAAGCCAAATGTATCATAGGCATATCGGGCGGCATACTCGATCAAATCACCTCCGGCATTCAGGGCATCGTGTTGAGCCAGGAATATGGCGTTGTAATTGCAGATATCTTTGTTGTAAAAATGTCTAAGTTCGTTGATCTGATGTAAGATCTCATCCTTTGATCGGCATGCGAATTTCTTTTGAGATTTTATCATACAAAAATCACACTTGTACAAGCACCCGTCAGCGATAAAGACGGGAATGACATCATAATCCACGTGCCGCGTATCCGGGGGCAGGACGGTCACCCTGTCCCCTAAAATATCCATCAAGGCAAATGATCGCTCCTCAAGAAACTCGGGAGATTTTTTAACCGCATCTCCAAGAAAGTCCACCAGGGTCTTTGGCAGGCCTTTTCCTCGCGCCAGGAAGGAGAGTCGGCTATATGTTTCATGCCACGCATTTATGGCGGATTGAACGGGATGGGTTTGGAAGGGATCGTCAAGTTGGATGCTATTACTGGGATAGGATGGGCACGGTAGATAATATTCACCAAAAGAATCATAAACACCGCTGTATCCACCTGTTGAATAGTAGATCCAATTATTGTCGATGGTTCGCTTCAGATACTCGGAGGGGTCCGGCCAGGCTTTTCCTCTACCGGTAATGAATTTGATCTCCCCGTTTAAGTTCAATTGAAAGATAAAATCCGGGGAGACAATCTCTGAAAACAGGCCATAACGCAAGGGGTAACTGACCTTTGTATATTCATCAGCTCCTTGCTTTTTGAGGGCTATTTGAAGACCATCTATACAAAATGATTCCATAAAACAAAAGATTCAAGTTTATCGCCGTTGAGGGATGACCAATGAATAAGGAATCTCTACTTTGGATTCTTCTTTATGATCCGTCGTGATAATCAACCTATGATATGTCTGCTCAGTGGTGGTTGTCTTGGAATCCGCCACCTCTGCCTTAAGCACGGAAGCGGAGCCTTTACGATTTAATACACTTGTTTTGAGCAATCCGCCCGTATCCTCCACTTTAAGGATATTAACCGGTTCACCGGATAGGGTCGTAAAATAAACTTCTCTTGATGGATAAGAACCGTTACTCTGAATGAAATAAAGGCTCTTGGTATAATGAAGATCCTTTTCGATGCTAACCGTGAGAGGGACCCTTATGATGGGTGGCTCAATCCCTTCCAACTCAATGTGAAGGGTGGCGGATATTCTACCGAGCGCATCGTTTCCTAAGAATTTAACCGCGTACCGGGACGTACCTTCTACTCCATCTTTTTTTGATTCGACTGAAAACAAATGGTTATTGACGGTGACCGCTGAAATCCTTATCTTATCGGGCTTATGCAGTGTAATGGTCAGATCTTTGGAAACGGTTTGCCCTTTCCCTAGTCTTCCAAAGTTTATGGCACGCGGGATCACATCGACTTCGCGGATGACTTCACCCTTGAGTGTTAGGACGATGCGCGGGCTGACCGGATCATTGGAAGACACTGTAATGCTCTTTTGCAACGGGCCTTTGATATCACGGGTGCTCAAGGTGGCTTTGATCTCTCCTTCCCCGCCCGGGGGAATGGCCTTGGTGGAAACGACCGTGGCTGTGCAGCCTCACGATCCCCTGGCTTGATGAATAACCAGATCGCTGTCGCCTGTGTTGCGGATCTTAAAGATATGCTCTACATTGATTCCCTCGGAAATTTGTCCGAAATCATAATGGGTTTCAATGGGCGATATTTTAGGAGCTGGTTGCTTCACGTTTGGTTCGGAAAAAACCGGAGCCGTATATAATGAAAAAAGCAGGCATGTAATAAAAACCAGAACGGATAATTTTGTGATACGATTCATTGAATAGTCCTCCCGATATTGATCCTTTATTGATTATCGATCCTGTGACCCTGGTCATTCAAACAAGATATTGATCGGATCGAATACATCATCGAATACATCAGATATGAAATTACCCTATAACTATTATCATTAAAAGAAATATTTTCAACCCCTTTATTATTCTGATTATTCAAACGGTATGCCAGATCATTCGATATCGGCTCATTGGTCGGATAATGCAGCGAATGATTATTCTTTGGGATCAGTATGTGGCGGTTTCCAGGGGTGCAAAAGAATTTTGGAAGGATTGTTTAGCCAGGGATAGGGATATTCCAGGGCGGACATGAATTACCGGTTGACAAAGGCCGGAAGGTGAAAGGACGCCTTATGAATGTCCGGCGTATAATATCGACATTTTTTTTGAAATGCCTGGTCGGGTCTCCGTTGTGGTTCGCGAACGTCATATTCTTTGGAGCAACACAAGAATCCAATCTGGCCACTGGGATAGGTGGGTACACACGTATAACAATATTCAGTTTTGGGGAAAAGCCCCTCCGCGGTCTTTCGAAGATCTTTGATCAGGTCGAGATGGAGCCAAATCGATTCGGCCTGGTTCATCATGATGCCGTCTTTTTTGAGGGCTGCTTCAATTGAACGATAGAAGGGTTCTTCAAAAAGGACCTTAGCGGGTCCGATGGGGTCTGAAGAATCAACGATAATCACATCATAGGCATCAACATTTTTGCGGGCAAATTCAGCTCCATCTTGGATATGAACCTTTACCCGGGGATCGGAAAAACCAACGGATGTAAAGGGTAGGTATTTCCGGCTGACCTCTATGACCATCCTGTCGATTTCACATAGATCAATCTGTTCGACCCCCCGGTGTTTGGCGACCTCGCGTGCCACGCCTCCATCCCCGCCACCGATAATGAGAACACTACGGGGGTCCGGGTGTGCAAACAAGGGTACATGGGCGATCATCTCCTGGTAGGCAAATTCATCTGATTCGGTGATCTGAATAATATTATCGAGCGTCAGGACCCTCCCGACGCCGCTGTTTTCAAAGACGCAAATATCTTGGTATTCGGATTTCTCTTGATACAGAACGCGGTCCATCCGAAGTGAAAGGGCCCGACCCGGCCATAAATTCTCATGGATTTCAGAGAACCAATTATGTTCTAATGGCGGCATGTGTTTAAGATCTTAACGCGACCTGCATGACATAATTGGAACCACTGAACATCTTAAGGCTGAATTCAGCCGCATCACGGGGTTCGTAGAATTTGCAGCTAAAGATGTCAATATAGGCCCGATTGGTCTGGTTGGCAAAATGCCCTGAGACAAGAGACGACTCAATCAATTGGGTCATGCTGAAACCGGCCACGCGCTCATCTTCTCCGAAATTCACAACCACTGTATCGCCAAAGCGTCTCATCCCTATGTGATCGCAGAGCTGATGGACGTATGCGGTGATGAAAGCGCCATCGCGGATCTTTTTCGGGTCACAATCCGCTATATCAACAGAGGTCAATATCCCCCAGGCTTTTGATAACTCGAATTTTTTCTTCCAAGAGTAGACAAAACCCTGATCCGTATTGTCTGTTTCAGTAATATAGCGTTCGATACGATTATTGTCCACGATACCGCGCGCCATATCAGCGGATATCCCGATCTCCGGCGTTTTTAAATGCCTTTTGAGACTATCCAGGGCCTTCTGGATATCAATGGTGTCGCTACAGCTAAAAAAATCGCATGCTGCATATTTGTGTTCAGGCCAGGTATGGATAGTAAAATGAGATTCGCTGATGATAATAACGCCACTGATCCCTTGTGGGGTATAATAATGAAAATGAGATGATAAGATGGTGGCGCCGCTTTGACGAACCGTTTCAATACAAACCTGTTCCAATCGCGCGGAATCATTCAGCACCTGGGAATCACAATTATAACATTCAATCGTGACGTGCTTCCCTAGCGCACGAGGTCTTGCGGCCGTATTCAATGAAACGAGCCCATTGGGGACCGCATGTTGACCAGAGGAAGCATCTCGTCTTTCTTTTTCACTGCATAATGGAATGATGTTATTTCGCTTCATTTTCACCCTCCGAACTTAAAAGGAAATTAACACCTGGTGTAAATCTCGATAAATACGGGATCACTAGATGGGAGACATTTTACTGCTTCTTCAGCAGTATAGAAAATTGGGGGCCTAAAGCAACGTCTCGTTCTGCACAGCCCCATCAGGGGTGAATCCAAGGCATGAACTAATGGTTAATAAAGCCCTTTATTGATGGGGGGAATGTAGGGGAAAGACCGGCGTGTGTCAAGAAAAAATCATCCAAAACATTAAGGTTTTTTTTCACCTTTTTGTTCTTTAAAAACAACGTTTTTCATCCAGGTGGAAAATCTTCTAAAATGACCGATTTCATCAGGATAGATCGAGGAGGTTCCTAGCGTTTTCCCCGATCATGGCCTCTATGCCTGCCGAAGGAATGCCCGCCGATTCCATCTCTTGGATATACCGTTCAGGGTTGATTAATGGATAGTCTGAACCGAAAAGTATTTTTTCATATCCAATTATTTCCCCGGCAATCCGATAAATATCCGCGGTATAGAGGAAGGGGGATGCCGCCGTGTCAAACCATACGTTCTTTAAGATCTCTTTGACCTCCTTTTTCATCAAGGCATAAAAAAAAAGCCCGCCACCCCAATGAGCCAGAATGATCCTGTTCGAGCGGTATGTTTGAATTAGGTTGTAGAGTTGCGCTAGATGCATGGGTTGTTTCCCGGGATATTGATGTCCTACCGGTTCATTGGTATGGAGAAGGACAGGTGAATGATATTCACCAGAAATGGACATAATATCGGCCGTGGATGAGATGATATCAGGAGTAAATCCGGTAGCATATAGAGCCAATTCGCCGATGCCCTTGAGACCAGCCTGGAGGCATCTCTCCATTTCTCTTGCGGCTTCCTTGGAAAGAGGATCCGCGCAGCAAAACCCGATAAACCTATCCGGGTGCCGTTGGACGGATTCGATAATATAATCATTATGCCTGCGAAAATGATCGGTATTTTTCCATGGAAAACCAAAAATAACGGATTTCCGGATACCTTGTCGATCCATACTGGCCAAAAGCTCCCCTTTCCCGGCAAGTCTTGATTTGGGGGATTGGTAAAGCAGTTGAAAATCCGGTTCATTATGAAAGAAAAGATCCCGGTTATCCCTGATCACTGAAGGGAAAATGTGGGTATGAAAATCAATAATCACTAGATCACCTTTTTGATGGCTTTTTCTAAAACACCGGGGCGGAACCCTACATACATATCCAATATCTTGCCCTCCCGGTCGATAATAAACATGGTTGGAACCCCTATTTGCTGATAAGCGAAATAGTCTCTCATAACCTGCTCGTTGATTCGAAGAATCGTGTAATTGATTTTGAATTTCTTTACAAACGCCTTTAATAACGCATCGTTGACCTTTTCGGGATCATCTACGGAAATACCTAAAATAACCAATCCCTTATCTTTATATTTTTTATTCAGCGCCACCAACTCGGGAATAGACATGCGACAAGGAGGGCACCAGGTTGCCCAGAAATCCAAAAGGATGATCTTCCCCTTATGCTGAGATAAAGAGACCATCCCTCCATTGATATCATTAAGCAAGAAATCCGGCGCTGGTGGCTTTTCTGCTGCCTTGCTGCTATATTGACCGAGTACTAAGGCTAATAGGACAAGCATGGAAAAAACACCGTAAAAAGAACCTATTTTCAGGCGCATGCATTCACCTCCCATTGGATTCTATTTGGGATGATAATGAAATCAGATACCTTTATGCAAGGAATTAATGAAATTTCCCCAACTCAGCCGCTCAGCATGGCTATGATGGATTGAAATCAGACACTTATTCAAGATGGCCTTGAAAAAGAAGGGATGCCGGGATTGGCCAAGGAAATGAAATATCAATCAATACTCGGTATTTTCCTTTCAATGATGCGCTTAATCTCTTCCGGGATTCGGGATGGTTTTTGATTGGGCTGTATGCAGGCATGAAGAGTATATCCGCTCACAAGGAGCCTTTCGTCTTCAGATATCACCTTATAATCAAATCGTATGGTGGCCCTTTTTAGTTGAGTAACGGCCGTTAAAACCGTGACCAGTGAATCATAGCCTACATTGGCATGATATTTGGCGGCCGCCTCCACAACCACCAGACTATGACCGAGTGCCTCCATCCGAGAATAGGGAAATCCTAATTCCCGCATTAATTCAGCACGCCCAACCTCAAAAAAGGTCAGATAATTACCATAATAAACAACACCCATCCGATCCGTATCTTTATATCTTACGCGGATTGAGGTTTTATGCCATCCATTCTCCATGCTGGCTCCGTCGTTTGATTACCGAATGGTCCGCGACCATTGAGATCGGGATTCGAAGTACAATGTGAAAGCTATTTTAGGGTTGTGGCGGATGATGTCAAGGGGTTTCTAGGATTGTGTTGATCAAAGGATCTAAAACCTTAAGGCGTGTCCAAGGCATTCCTTACGGCCTTGGCCAAGTCATTTATGGCAAGCGGTTTCATCAGGATATTTTTGATGCCCAAATTCTGTGCCTTTTCTTTATTGATTAGCGGGCTGAACCCTGAACAGAGAATAATCGGGATGTCCGATCGTATCTTCTTGATCTCTTCAGACAAGATATCCCCTGTCATATTCGGCATGGTCATATCCGTAATGATCAGATCAAAATCATTCGGCAATTCCCGAAAGGTTTCCAATGCCTCAATGGAGTCCGTTCTGGCCAAAGTCTGATATCCCAGATGTTCCAGGATTCGCTTCACCATATCTACCAGATCCTTTTCATCATCTACAAAAAGGATCCGCTCATTTCCAGTGGGTGCCTGTTCAGGCACCTGCACCTCGGCAACAACTTCAGCCTCGACCCTCGGAAAATACAGATGAAAGGTCGTGCCTTCATCGACCTGACTAAGTACCTGAATGGCCCCGTGGTGATTCTTGATAATCTCATTAACGACGGTAAGACCCATACCGGTCCCTTTACCCTTGGCTTTGGTTGTAAAATAGGGGTCGAAAATCTTATTCATAATAGCCGGATCAATGCCATGACCGGTGTCGTTTACAGATAATTGCACATATTGCCCGGGCCGCAAACCATCAACATGATCAATCCCCCCGGATTCGATCTCAATATCAGCCAGGCTGATTTCAAGAGTACCACCCTTTTCTTCCATCGAATGCAGGGAATTTGTACATAAATTCATCAAGACTTGATGTATTCGCGTGGGATCAGCCAGAACAACCCCTGTACCGTTCTCAATATTGGAACGTATCTCGACTGTCGAAGGCAGTGAAGCCCGGAGCAAACGTAACACCTCTTTGATAACCTGGTTGAACTGGACGGGTTGCATTTGATCTTCCGTCTGTCTGCAGAAGGTCAGGATCTGCTGAACGAGATCTTTTGCTCGATAGGTGGCCTGTAGGATTTGGGTAAGATTTTGATAAAGCGGATGATCCGAGGAGGTATTGAGTTGTGCGATCTCCACATGACCCATGATGGCCGCAAGAATATTATTAAAATCATGCGCGATTCCACCGGCAAGGATGCCAATGGATTCCATTTTTCGCGCTTGGTCTAGCTGGCTATGGATCTTTCGGTTTTCGTCTTTTAAAGTCTTGATTCCCTCATTTTCTTTATATACTCGATCGATCAGTTCTTTAAGCCTTCCTGAGACCATACCCCTGATGATCACAGCGGTGCCAAGGATGATCCCTGAAAAGGAATTTGTTTGAAAACCAATAATAATAGGCATGAAGGCACACAGGCCCCCAAAGATAATCCCCATTCGCATCCCCAACAACCAACCCGTCAAGATAGGGATTAGCGCCAACAAGATAAAAGCGAGCGCGTCCAGTTGACCGGCCAGCAAAGAAAAAAGGAAGATATCGGTTAAAAGGATGGTCAGCAAGATAGAAAGAAAAAGAAAAAGCTGATGTTTATGGGACATTATCCTGCATTTTTGTGTTTGGAGGCCCGGCATAGATTCCCATTAATCGTTTCATAAAAGTCAAACAGGCAAAGACTCCCCCAAGGGAGAAGGACAAAGGGGTATTGAGCATGAATCATGCCAGAAACAGGGAATAAAAGAATTTCTAAAAATAACAACGGGTTGGAGTTTGGCATATAAAAGAATACCAAACGTCACTTTTGCTAAACGATCAAAAGCCCATCACCTCGTCACATTTTTGACCCTTGAACCGTCTGCAGACGGCCTCCCTGAAGGAATGCCTTGCAAATGATTTTCTTCGTGTTTAGGCACCGCGTAAACCATGAATGGATTGAGTTAGAGAAGCCTTCCTCGACCGGCCGGAAAAAGCATGATGCTGTTTTGCAAGCTTTCATTGGAATTGACGCCCCCAACTGTTTTTGTTAAGGATACCAAACGATCTTGATACATTCCCATGAAAGGGTGTCTGGCTGTGCACATTCTCTTAGTAAATCCTGCAGGCAATAATGTTCTTCATACGGTTGGTGTTGTTTTCCCCCCCTTGGGGCTGCTTTATGTAGCGGCCGCTTTACGTCAAAACGGCCACGTCGTGGTCATCAATGATCAAATGGTCGATCATAAAAACCCATCATTCAAGGATTTTGATGTTGTGGGGATATATTGCGATACCATTCGATTTCAACAGGTAATGGCTCTAGCCCGGCAGGCGAAAGCCAGCGGCGCCCGGGTCGTGTTAGGGGGTCCCCATCCTTGCTTTGATGCCCGGACCGTTTTTGCATCGGGTCATGTGGACGCGATTGTGAGAGGGGAAGGCGAACGCACGATGGTGAGTCTATTGGAGATATGGCATGATGGAGAAAAACCGACTGTAATCCCGGGGCTCTGCTTAAAAAAACCAGGCGGTTTCATTGACGGTGGGCAGGCTGAAACCATCAAGGATGTGGATTCCCTGCTCATGCCCGCCCGTGATCTTGTGGATTTGAGCCTTTACGGCAAGGCACAACTGGGCGGCTGGCCCTTGACATCCATGCACACCAGTCGAGGATGTCCGTTTCAATGTAAATTCTGTGCGTCTTCCCAACTAGACGGGGCTGTCTGGCGGGCGCGCAGTGCGGCCAGTGTGCTGGACGAAATGAAGCACCTGGTGGAAGGTCTCGGCTACAGGGCCATTGCTTTTTTGGACGATAATTTTGCCGGTTCGCGGGAACGGATCATGCAAATCTGCGATGGTATCCTAATGAAAGGTTGGAAACTCCGCTGGTGGTGTTTTTGTCGCGTGGACACCATCCTCAGGTATCCTGACATGATCTCCTCTATGGCTGAAGCGGGGTGCTTCTCCATCTTTGTGGGGGTGGAAACCCCCGGCGCCACCGCATTGGAGGACAGTCACAAAGGCATCCAGGCCGACCAGGCCAGGAGAGCTGTTGAGATCCTAAAGCGTAACAACATCGAGATTTGGGCATCTTACATCCTGGGCTTTCCCAATGAAATACGCCGGGATCTTAGGGCCACCATACGCTTTGCTCGTGAGCTGGACACCAATACGGCTCAATTCACTATCTTGACGCCTTATCCGGGTACGGTACTGTGGAATGAACTCCAGGATCGTCTGCTTTATCGCTCCGGAAAACAATTTGACAGCCTCCATGTCACTTTCCGGCATCCGCGCATTCCACCCTTTGAGCTGCAGCTTTGGCATCTATGGGCCTATATATCCTTTTATCTGCGCAATAAAAAAGCCATCAAAGGATTTCTGCGTTTTCTGCGATTGCGACGATTCGGCCTGCAGCTATTCACCCGCTCTTCTAGTAAAGGGAAGTCTTTATCTAAAGAAAACGTAACCATTTAGGTTTTTCTAGATCCAAACGATTGGATTCCGCGCCAAATTTTTCAAAAATCCAAAATGGTACAAGAAAACTAAGATCTTAGTGCAGGCATTCTTATGGGCAAATCGCCATCGATCTTCTAAGCGCATAGATGCGGAATGAATATTAAGAAACGAACCATGAGAGGAGGCCGAAATGGCTAGAATCCTTTACGGTGTTTCCGGCGAGGGTACGGCATGAAATTAAGGAAGGTCAGTAGGGATGCGATCGGTCATTTCCTCTATTCTGTCCCGGATTTTAAGAAACGCCTTCGAGGTTATCACGCCAAAGGCAATCATGAGATAAAAGAAAAAATAGGAGAACTCCTAACAGACGATTGCGCCCTCGCCCGTGAGTTTCACCAAAAACGGACAGTTTGACTTCACGATTTGGTTTCCGTTAGGACTTTATACAGACGTTCAATACTGATTCGTCTAAAACGCTCCGTCATCTCGGGAGAGCTGGAGGGAGGGGGGTATTTATCTTTAAAAACAATCCTGTCCAATGCCTTTTCCAAGGTCATCCCTTTATCGATCGCCGTTTGTACCGTGTCAATCCGCCCCTGGACCATCCTGATCATGTCTTTCAGATAAGGGCGGTTACATATGACACCATGCCCGGGGATAAACACCTCGGCCTTTAATGTCTGCATCCGTTTTAACGACTCAAGCCATTCAAAAGGTTGGGCATCGGGTGGGAAAAAAGGCGACCCCTTACCAATCACATTATCGGAGGTTATCACCACTTGCTCTTCAGGGATGAAGACAGCCGTTTGAAAAGGCGTGTGCCCTGGAAGATTCATGAGATGGAAGGTATGGTCACCCAAATATATGGTCAGATGATTTAGAAACGAAATGGTGGGCGGGCGATAGGTAAACCATTCTAAAAGGGCCAGATCATCCGGTGCTGTAGCCTGGACACGTTCCTTCATTTGTTCCAGGGTGGCTTTTAAAATGGCCTGACGTACACCCTCATGACCTATAATGATGCCATCAAAAAAATAGTTGCCGGAATAATGATCACCATGAGGCTCGGAATTAATGAGATACCGGACAGGGCCATGCTTTTCAATCTCATCTCGCCATCGAATGGCCTCCGAGGGGATCTGGGGCGTATCCACCATCACCACCCCTTGCTTGGTCACCACAAAGCTCACATTACACCCGTCAAACCCTATCTCAACAAAGACATTCTCGCTAACCTGTTCCATGTTTTACTCCGTTATCACTCGAATCTCATCCCCTTCACGTACGAACTGCGTGTTTAATCGCTGATCATCACAAAGCCACCTCATGTAGCGCAGCACTTCCTCGTTACGGGGATCGGATTCCTTTAAAGGTTCCGGTTGGCCTTTTTTGGTCATCCCCAAAGGGATCAAGGTGACCCGCTGGATCTTTTTATCACCGATAGAGCACTTAACCAATATGGTTTTTTGTGAATCAACGGGAAATGCATGAGTGGGGTACTCTGGATCCCCTCGCTATCCACAATTACCGATTCGGCATCGGCCCGGACCTTGGGCAATTCGGGGATGGCCGATGGAACCCAGGCCCATATGCAGTTGTGTCGTTCCTCGTAATGAAAGATTGGCCTCCAATTGGCCGAAGGTGATATCACCACCTTGAAGCATAGGCCGTGTGAGGTCAAATACCTCTTCGGAGTGTGCCCGTTTCGGCCCGACATCACCAGTAATAACGAGCGTGATCATGTCTTTATTGGGCATTTTTCTTGGCTTCCTCTTTGAAAATAATAAGGATTTGACTCTCAACTCCCAACTATAGGCGTCTTCAATAAATATAATTTAAGCATCAGGCCCTGGTTTTTCAAAGTCTTTATTTAGCAGACTCGGTTGAAGCCCGTTATGGTTTTCAGGCGGATTAGAGTACTCATTGAAAAGCGGCCATATTTCGGCGTTTTTTTCCAGATCGTGGTCATTGTGTAAGACTATGGCTTTTGTTTCCATTGCGGTACAGGCGATGACCCCTGATCACTGATCCAGGTCTTCATGCGATCCCTTGGATTATTTGTTCATTGATGACTATTATTGACAGTCTTACTCCTTGAATAGACAGCATGCTTGCCTGAAAGTCCATATTCTCCAGGCCTAGGTTCTCCAAATGCCATGGATGTATTCGAGAAGGGCGCGGCCGGTGCCATCCAGGAACTGGAGATCATGGTTTCCGAGCGCAGATCCGCCTTCTTCGAGCTTAGAGATGTCCCGACCGAACCCCCCACAACCAAGACCGGATCGATAAGGCCCTGCGCATATTGCAACCTTTGTTGAATTGATGAAAAGCAGCGATCAGCCTTCAGCCGCCGGCATTCAACCTTGACGGCGAAACCCCTTCTACTCCCGATCCTGAACGCCGGACCCCGAACCCTGCGAACCTTTGTTTATATTTAAAAACAAAAAAAGATCGAGTTTGATAATAAGTGTTGCAATAAATCAATTTTGCCTTTATTATGCCCTACTATGATTGTATCGATCGTAACAGTTTAGCTCTTTGAAAATCGACTGATACAAAGCTTGATCGCGGAATCCATAGGTTCGCGCCAAATTTTTCAAAAATCTAAAATGAGACCATTATACGTATAACCCATCATTCCGGACGAGTAAGGCGAGATCCGGAATCCGGAAATATTCAATAATCTCGATAAAATAGACACAAGGAGGTTCCATGCCCAAGTTCACATTCAACACCTTTTATAAACGGGCTGCCGAGGCCCTGGGGATCAAATCCCAATTGGAATTGGCTGAAAAACTCGGCCTGAACCGGTCAGCCGTCAGCCAGGCCAAGAAAAAAAAGATCATCCCGGATAAATGGATACTGAATCTGTACAGGTTCCACGGGATCAATCCGGATTGGATAGAGACCGGGAAAGGGCAAGTTTTTATCAAGCAGAAAGGCCATGTTGAACCGGAGCATATCAGTGTCCCGAAGGTCAAGGCAAGGCTTTGTGCGGGTGATGGCTCTTTTGAGACGAACCCGGGAGTAACCAACCAATACCTGTTTCAGGGTGAATGGCTCAAACGCAAAGGCCAGGTGAATAAAATGGTTTTGATGGATATTTTCGGTAACAGCATGGAGCCTGAGCTAAAAAACGGCGATACGGTCCTTGTTGATGCCTCGCAAAAAGATATCCTGGCGGGTCTTCTATACGCCGTGGGGATTGATGACACCATCATGGTCAAAAGGATCGAAAAACACCCCGGCAAACTGGTTCTCCGCAGCGACAATAAAGACTATGCCCCCATCATGCTTGACGGCAAACACATGAATGGCGTGAGGATCATCGGCAAGGTTATATGGGTCTGCCGGAACCTTACATAAACATTCCCCTTCCCTGGCGGGAGTCGCAAGACCCATCAACAACAATTCCCCTCCCCTGGCGGGAGGGGTAAGGGGAGGGGGTTAGAGGTCATTACCGACAACAGCGAACCCGATCCCATCATATCCAATGGACTCTTCGCCGCCATCCCGCCCTTATTCATTACATGGGTATAAACCATCGTCGTAGCCACGTCATTATGCCCCAACAACTCTTGGACCGTCCGGATATCATACCCGTTCTCCAACAAATGCGTTGCAAAGCTGTGTCGGAAAGCATGAGGACTCACCGGTTTTGGAATACCCGCTTTTCTTGCGGCAAATTTCACTGCTTTCTGCAAACAACTTTCATCGATATGATGCCTCCCAATCCGCCCGGTTCGAGGATCCCTTGACAATTTTTCCGACGGAAATACATATTGCCAGTGCCATTCTTTAGCTGCATTTTTATACTTCCGCGCCAGTGCAAAAGGCAGTTCAACTTCACCAAGGCCGTTCTTCAAATCCATTTCGTGAATCAATTTCACCCTTTTAAGTTGCTCTTCAAGTAAAGGCTTTAAAGTTTCAGGCAACATTGTAACTCGGTCCTTATTGCCTTTGCCGCTTCGAACAATAACCTGGTTCATATTAAAATCAATATCTTTGACTCTCAAACGTAGGCATTCCATTAATCGTAGGCCGCATCCATAAATTAAACGGGCCATGAGCCCTTTATTGCCATCTATTAATATTAGAAGCCGTTCAATTTCATTCGGGGTTAAAACAACCGGCAATTTTTTCGGCCTTTTGGCTCTTTCCATTGGCCCAAAATCTCCAAGTTCTATCTTAAGGACCTGTTTATATAAAAATACGATCGCATTTAATGCCTGATTCTGGGTGCTTGCAGAAACCCTGCGGTTTATGGCCAGATGAGAAATGAAACGGGATATCTCTTTTTCACTCAAGTCTTTCGGGTGTTTCTTGTTATTAAAATAGATATACCTCTTGATCCATTGGATATAAGCCTTTTCTGTTTTATAAGAGTAATGTTTTTTTCGGATTATTACTCTAACCTGATCTAATAGCCGCATGTTTATCTCCTGTTTTTATTTTTTGACAATGTTTAATAAATATGCTTTTATACCCCCATTAAATTGTTTTCACGTGCTTCGGATTTGCGATGATAACTTTTATGTTTATGTAATGCAACATATTATTTAAAAAATTTTTGGCAATTTTACTCTCCTAAAACTCGTTTTCCAGGTATTACTTTTTTGATCCGAATTTGAAAACAATATAAACGATAATGAAATTAAATACTTATGTGTTGTTTTAGTAATGCCTCAGAAAGTGCATATCAGCGAAATCGCCGGATATCCCGGAACACAAATTGGATTTTTTGGTTATTTTACTTAACAACCTGATTTGGTTATATAAATCGAAAACAACGAGAAATGGCGCTCTTGAACGGGTAAAAAGAATCTAAGCGGGTTTTCACGATTTCAATATCCACAAATTAATTGATCCATCCATTTGAAATTAAAACGCTTTATAAACCGTAGACTGTGAATTTCATCCGGTACATATCCGCGAATTTGCCGTCTACTCTAATGTTGTTGCCGGACGCTACGCGCCGGCAACAACGGGGCTGCGGATTTCATCCACTGGCTGTTCGGCGCTCCGCGCCTCACAACCAGCGGATTAACCTGACGAAACCTGTCCATGAGCCTGCGGCTCATTCCCAGATTCCGCAGGTTATCCGCAGCCCCGT
>JAFGGA010000172.1 GCA_016930835.1 Deltaproteobacteria bacterium | reverse complement strand
GAACGGGTGCTCATGGATATGGCCGACCGGCAGAAGCTGGAAGCGGCATAATAAAATAATATTACCTCTTAGGAAGGAGGACAGGAAATATGTCAAAGTTAGTAGCATTTGCAGCGATCCAGGGCGCATACAATATTGTGTCAAAGGCGGAAGGTAAATATAAAAGGGCCTTGGAAACCTATGGCGGTAGTCAAAAACTGGAATTTCCAAATACTGCTTACTACTTGCCTATTATTTATTCTTTAACAGGAATCAAGGTGACGGATCTGGATTCAGCTAAGAAACCTCTTGATTTCGCACGTCAACTTTTACCCCCCCACATCAAAAAGGATTGTCATCTACCTTATCTGGGACCTTTATTGGATGCAGGTATGGCGTCCTTGTTTGCTGAAGAGATTGTTGAGGCGATTCGATACGTGGAAGATCCGGATTTCTACCAACCTGAAGTGGAAGACCCGGATATAGAGAACGGTAAAATCTGGCTCGGGGCAGCGGACGATGCGATTATGAGAAAACGCGGCGTTGAGTTCGTGGATGGCACGGCCCCTGGGTTCGCGGCCATTGTCGGCGCTGCACCGGATTCAGCCACAGCGAAAAAGCTTGCTGAAGAGTATCAATTAAAGACAATTTACGTATTCATGGCGGCCAATCAAAATGGTACAACATTTACCGAGCAACTTATTCAGGAAAACGTTCAAATCGGTTGGAATACCCGTCTCGTTCCTTTTGGTCCGGATATTTCCGCGGCTGTGTTTGCCCTGGGTTTTGCCAATCGGGCCGGCATGGCCTTTGGTGGTATTGAACCGGGTGATTACAAAAGAATGTTAAAATATCAGAAGGATCGTATTTTCGCCTTCGTAAACGCCCTTGGTGATGTGAATGCCGAGTGGGCAGCCAATGCAGCAGGCGCTATTAATTGGGGTTTTCCTACCCTGGCGGATACGGATGTTCCCGAGGTTCTTCCTACGGGTGTTTGTACCTATGAACACGTGGTGGCCAATGTACCGCATGATGATATGGCCTCTCGGTCTATCGAAGTTCGGGGTCTGAAGGTGACCATCACCAAGATCGATATTCCGCTCGCCTATGGGCCAGCGTTTGAGGGTGAACGCGTCCGCAAAGATGACCTTTATCTCGAGATGGGCGGCGGAAAGACTCAGTGTACTGAGCTCTGTAAAATGGCCGAAATGAATGAGATCGAAGACGGCAAGGTTGAAGTGGTTGGTCCGGATGTCAAGGATTTTAAAAAAGGTGACCGTTTACCGCTGGGGATTTATGTCCAGGTGGCTGGCAGAAAGATGCAGACAGATTTTGAACCGATCTTGGAGAGGCAGATTCATCATTTGATCAATTATGCCCAAGGCATCATGCATATTGGTCAGCGTGATATTTCCTGGATTCGCGTAGGTGAACCCGCTATTGAAAAAGGTTTTACCCTAAAAGATATCGGAACCATACTTCATGCCAAACTCCATCAAGATTTCGGCAATGTACTCGATAAAGTGCAAGTGACCTTATACACCAAAAAAGAAGATGTGGATAAGTTAACCAAAAGAGCCCGGGAAGAATATAAGACAAGGGATGACCGCGTTGAGAAGATGACGGACGAAAGTGTGGAAACCTATTATTCTTGCACGCTTTGTCAGTCATTCGCCCCGAGCCACGTATGTGTAGTCAGCCCGGAAAGAACAGGGCTTTGTGGGGCATACAATTGGATGGATTGTAAGGCCTCTTATGAGATCAATCCCACCGGCCCCAATCAACCCGTTGAAAAAGGCGAATGTCTGGATCCCAAGTTGGGCCAATGGAAAGGTGTGAATGATTTTGTTTACAAGGCATCCCGACAGACCATTGATCATTATAATTTTTACAGTCTCGTGCATGATCCCATGACTACATGTGGTTGTTGTGAATGTATAGCCGCGGTTTTACCCGCGTGTAATGGTGTGATGACAGTGCACCGCGATTACACAGGAGAGACACCATCCGGCATGAAGTTTACCACCTTGGCGGGAGTCATGGGTGGTGGTCAATCAACACCGGGATTTGTCGGGCATTCCAAGTATAATATTACTCAGGGGAAATTTTTGGTTGGTGACGGTGGGCTCCTTCGTATGGTCTGGATGCCTAAATCCTTGAAAGAAGAAATCCGGGAGCGCATCATTAAACGAGGAGAAGCCATGGGTATGCCGGATTTGATTGACCGGATTGCCGATGAGACTGTTGGCATCACCGAAGATGAGATCCTTCCATTCCTTCAGGAAAAGGAGCATCCTGCCTTGAAGATGGAATCTATCGTTGGGTAATTTTAATAACTTATTATAGGACCCTACCTTTATGGTAGGGTCCTGAAGCGGCAAGGCCGCGTACTATAAAATCGGAAAACGATTTTATCTTATAAAGGAGTCTATTATGGGATTGACTGGAATTCAGATCTTTAAGTTATTGCCAAAGACAAACTGCGGTGAGTGCGGTGTTCCCACATGTCTCGCCTTCGCGATGAATCTGGCATCCGGAAAGGCGGAGCTGGACTCGTGTCCGTATGTCTCGGCTGAGGCAAAAGAACAATTGGCAGAGGCCTCTGCGCCACCTATTCGGCCGGTTGCTCTGGGTGCGGGTGTCAGGGCATTTAAAATCGGTGGTGAAACAGTCCTGTTTCGCCATGAAAAGACCTTTTATAATCCGACCGGTGTGGCGGTAGTAATTTCGTCGGATATTAAGGCCGATGCTTTGGATAAGAAATTGAAGGAGTGGAATGCCTTTCAATATGAAAGGGTTGGTTTGAATCTGAGGCCGGAACTGGTAGCCCTAAAAGATGCCAATGGAGATGCTGCCGCTTTTGCCGCTTTCGCGAAAAAGATCGCTAATGAGAGTGAGTTCGGCCTTATTTTGATGGCGGAGAATTTGGATGTGATGAAGGCCGGTGTGGATGCTTGTGCGTTCAAGAAACCGCTTCTCTATGCAGCCACAAAGGATAATGTCGATGACATGGGGAAACTCGCAAAGGATAGCAACGTCCCTTTGGCCGTTAAGGCGGATAATATGGATGATTTGATCGCACTGAGTGATAAGTTGACCGGAATGGGCCTTAAGGATCTGGTATTGGATTCAGGCGCTCGAGAAATAAAGCAACTTTTTCAAGATCAGGTTGCCATTAGAAGGGCGGCCCTTAAAGCGGGAAACCGGTCTCTGGGATTCCCCACCATCACCTTCCCCTACGAGATGGCGGGAAACCTGGATATGGAGGCAGTGATCGCCGCCATGCTGATCGCCAAATATGCGGGAATCGTGGTTTTATCTGATTTTCAGGGAGAGAGCCTCTTTCCTTTGTTGCTCGAACGGTTGAATATCTTTACGGATCCGCAGCGACCCATGACCGTCACGCAAGGGATCTATGAGATCGGCTCCCCGAATGAGAATTCACCGGTACTGGTCACGACCAACTTCTCTCTTACCTATTTTATCGTTAGTGGAGAGCTAGAGGGAAGTCGGGTTCCCAGTTGGTTGCTGATTATGGATACGGAAGGTCTTTCTGTTATGACCGCTTGGGCCGCGGGGAAGTTCGCCGGCGATATGGTCGGTAGTTTTGTCAAGAAATGTGGTATCGCGGATAAGGTCAAACACAAGAAGATCATCATCCCGGGGTATGCAGCATCCATTAGTGGTGAAATGGAGGAAGAACTTCCTGGCTGGGAGATCATGATCGGCCCAAGAGACGCTTCTTTGATCCCAAAATATTTGAAGGATAATTGGAAATAAAAAATTTTTCAGGCTGGAAATAGCGGATAATCAGGATAAAATAGGTGATACCTAACGTCCTGGGACCTCCGGTGATTTCCGCATTACTAAATGAGGGGGGTGTGCCCATATGTTACTGATCGGAGAAAATCTGAATGTTATCAATAGGATTATCGGCAAGGCGTTTAAAGAGATGGATCCAGGTCCCATAGCCGAGGAGGCCAAAAGGCAGAAAGAAAAAGGGATGGACTGGATCGATATCAACCTGGGGCCAGCCAGAAAGGGCGGCGGGGAGTTGATGGAGTTCGTCGTCAAGACAGTCCAGGAAGCCATTGGGGATACACCACCCCTCTGTCTGGATACCTCTAATATTGAAGCCATGGAAGCGGGTTTGGCCGTTCATAAAGGAAAAGCCATCATCAATTCCATTATGTGCCGGCCGGAACGGTATGAGAAGATGATCCCGTTGGCGGGAAAATACAAAGCGAACATGATCGCCCTTATGTGGGGGCCGGAAGGTCTTCCGAGGGATGAGAATGAGCGAGGCGCCTTAGCCGCCGAGTTGATATATGCGGCCAACGAGGCCGGAATCCCGAATGAAGATATCTTTGTTGACGGGATCGTAACACCTGTGAATATCCAACAACAACAGCTTATGAGCCTTTTGGCGTTTCAGGAAATGCTTCAGGATATGTTTCCGGGCGTAAAATCCACTTGTGGACTCTCAAATGTCTCAAACGGCCCTCCAGTACACCTTCGATCTATCCTGAATACGACCTATATGGTCATGCTGGAGCGAAAAGGAATGTATTCCTGTATTGCTGATGCCTACGATGATGCCCTTATCGCCGTTGCGAGGGGTGAAAGAGATGATATCGTAAAGGTTATTCATCAGGTCATGGACGGCGAGAATCCCGATATGAGTTCATTGTCTAAGGAGCTACAAGATTACGTGAAGACGGCCAGGGTTATCCTGGGTCATTCTCTTTATTCGGATTCATGGCTTGAAATATAATCTTTTCAGGCCTCTTGTGTTTGTTAAAGAATCGAATTTCATAAAATAGTTATATCGGGAGGGACCTTTCCTTTATATGTTATGGAAAGGCCCCTCTTTTTTTAAAGGAGAAGCTGATGGGAGGAGCGCGGGTTGGAGGCACGACGCCCGGGGATATGGAGCGGGCCGAGCAGGATAATGTGATTAAGTCCAAACTGGGCCGAATCGACCGAAAAATTTTTGTCATGAGCGGCAAGGGCGGTGTGGGCAAAAGCACGGTGGCTGCTTATCTGGCCTTGTTATTGAGTCAAAAAGGATACAAAGTGGGTCTAATGGATGTGGATCTGCATGGCCCCAGCGTCCCGCTTCTTTTCAATGTTCAAGGCGGGCTTCAGATAGTCGATAATGTGGTACATCCTTATCGTTTTTCAGATCATTTAGGCATCGTTTCGATGGGGATGCTCTTAGGAGACAGGGATGCAGCTGTTATTTGGCGGGGTCCTTTGAAGATCAGCGCCATCAGGCAATTTATTTCTGATATCGAGTGGGGGGACCTGGATTTTTTAATTATTGACTCTCCTCCCGGTACCGGTGATGAACCCTTAACCGTGGCTCAGACCATTCCAGATGCAGAGGCGGTTATTGTAACGACACCCCAAGAGATCAGCCTGGCGGATGTGCGAAAATCGATTACCTTTTGTCGGCAAGTCCATATGACCATTTTGGGTGTGGTGGAAAACATGAGCGGCCTTTCTTGCCCGTATTGTGGCAAGGAGATCTCCCTTTTTGGAAAAGGAGGCGGCATGAGCATGGCCGCCGCAATGGGCGTTTCTTTATTGGGTGAGATTCCCATTGATCCGGAAATGGTCAAGATGGGTGATAAAGGTGGACTTGACCGCCTTACGGAGAATGTGGATCTGGAGATCAACCGTGCATATGACGGGATCATTGCAAAGTTGATTAACAATCGGTCATCTTAGGATAGCTTTTCATCAGCACAGCGGCCCTGCCCTATTGTCTCTCCTTATAATAGTTTCTGATTATAATTAATTGGTTTAAATATTCATTTTGAAATTGCAGGTCTGAATTCGATCCCATCTCTTTCATAAGCGGAGCGATTTGTGGGATAATATCAATCCCGTAACGGTTTTTTCCCGTCTTATCCATTTCGTGGATGATCAACAAACAATAGTATTGGAAGATAAGCCTCAGATTGGTGGGTCTCCTGAATAAATAGGAGCGCCCCCCAATGGTATTGATGAAAAATCCGGCATAGTGATAAAGGGTATCCCATGAAGGTCTTATTTCTTCAGGATCCGGACATCTATCTCCCATGGTTAACCATTGATAAAAGATATCCAGATTGATTTCCAGGTTGTCGGCCTCATTTTTGATAATCTCATTAATTAAGCGTAGGTCTTTATTTTTAAGCGTACGGAAGAAAAAGAAGATATTCTTTTTCATCATCTCGGCATCTCTACGCTCACCCGAGGGTACGGGCAAATTTGCGGACAGGTATTTGATTAATGCCTTAAAACGATCATAGGTATCGATTCCTTTTTCCAATTGTTGAATATAGTCCTTTCCATTGAGGTATACAAAGAAATCCTTTATCTGTTCGTCGATTAGGGCACATTCATCTTCTCTCTCAACCGCTTTCTTTTCCGCGGGAGGGGTTTCGATCTCTTCCATCTGTATCCCCTCATTTGGAGATGAAGCCTCTCGGGTCGTTAGAGGAGGTTGTCCAGCTTGAGTGGATTCCCCTTTTTCTTCCACGATCGCTTCTTTTTTTTCTGTTCCCCTTTCTGTTCCAAGATAATAGCCGGCCAGGATGGCGATTCCTGATGCTATCAATAAAAATAAAGTCCACCAAACACGTCTTCGGTCTGTTTTCATGGTTTTCCCTCCATTCCATTTATTTCCTAAGAATCGGCAATCGGATGGTCACAGTGGTGCCTTTTAAGACCTCGCTTGCAATATGGATTTCACCCTCATGGTTCATGATAATTTGATGTACCATAGTCAATCCGAGACCCGCACCGCTTGTCTTGGATGTGAAAAAAGGGTCATAGACAGAGTCCATTTGATCGCTGGAAATGCCTATCCCCGTGTCCTTTACCTCCAGTAGGATATTATCCTCATCTCTGTTTGTTTTGATTTCAATGGTCCCGCCACTGGGCATGGCTTCTAATGCATTCTCCATAATATTGGATATGGCCATTGTCATTTGGGGGATATCCATATTGATTTCGGGAAGCGCAGGCTCCGTATGGGTAATAATATTTACGTCCTGCTCCAGAGCCAAGGGATGAAAGCGCTTTAAAACATTTTCAATAACCGTCTGAATCTTACTCGGCTTTAATATGGCGGACTGTATCTTAGAGAATTTTTTTACCTGTTGAACGAGTCGTTCCAGTCGATCCGTTTCTTCCAGGATAATGTCGATGTATTGGTGAATCCTTTCATTATTGGTGAACTCGCTTTTTATGCGATTGGCAAAACCTCCGATAGTGGTGAGGGGATTTCGTAGTTCGTGGGCGATACCCTGAATTAGGTGCCCTATAGCGGTGAGGCGCTCGGAACGTATTAATTTTTCCTGAGCTGTTTTAAGCTCTTGGGTCGTTAGTTCGAATTTTTCTTCGAGACGATGATATAATTTGGCATTTTCCATGGCCACGGCTATTTGTTGGGCCATGCTGGTAAGGAGAAGAAGGTCCGCTTGACTGAAACCTTCCTTCGATCTTTTATTCAAAACAGCGATCACACCCATAGGTCGATCCCGAATGATTAACGGGACACAAATCATAGAACGTGTCTGATAGCCGGATATCCTATCAAATTTATCGCTAAAGCAGGGTTCTTTTGAAACATCTTGCACAACCATGGGTTGTCCTGTCAGCACCACACGACCTGCAATGCCTTCTCCCACGCTAAGCCGGATGTTTTGTATTTGATCCTTTTTTTCTCCTCTGGCCAATCGAATAAAAAGCTCTTGGTTCTCTTCGTCAAGCTCATAAATAGTACTGGCTTCGGCCTGGATAAATTCTTCGGCCCATTTCATGGCATAATTGAGGACGTCTTCAATATGAAGTGATGAATTGATGAGTGCGCCGAACCTTAGAATGGTATAAAGTTCCTGATGGTAGATGCTATCCCGGCTCTCTATCTTTTCCATGTAAAACGCCCCCCTTATCGTTTTATGGCTATGGATTTTAGGCGTGAATGGAAATTTATACGAAATATACAGCAGTTTCCAATAAGAGGCAATGAAAAGTCTTTATTTCATCTGATTGAATTATATCTGAATCCATGAGATAAACACGGTATGGAAGAAATCAGAATCCACCAAGGGGCCAAGGTCTTTTTCTTAGGTAGTTCCCTCAAATCCTTGTATCCCTGGCCCCCTTTTTTTCTCCAAACTACTTTGGGGAAAACCCTTAATATCTCTGGAGGAATACTAAAGGAGCACGACCGTGAAAATACTTTTAACCAATGATGACGGTATTCATGCACCAGGACTCATGTCCCTGCATGGGGAGTTAAGTATAGATCATGAGGTGAATATTGTGGCACCGGAGGCCGAGATGAGCGCTGTCGGCCATGCCATCACACTGACATCCCCGTTGAGAGTCCAGAAAGTGAACAAAAACGGGACATTTTACGGCTATGGGGTCTCCGGCACGCCGGCGGATTGCGTCAAGATCGCCGTTCAGGAGCTGATCCATCCTTTGCCCGATGTCATCCTTTCAGGGATCAATCTGGGGGCCAACGTCGGTGTAAATGTTCTTTATTCAGGAACCGTGTCGGCGGCGACAGAGGGCGCCTTTCTTGGAATAAGATCCGCGGCCATATCATTAAATACCCGGCAAGACCCGGATTTTTCATTCGCCGCTCAGTTCAGCAGAAAGGTTATTCAGTTATTAATGGAAAACGTCATCAAAGTGGGAACGGCCTTAAACGTTAATGTTCCGGCCTTGCCCCGGGACAAAATAAAAGGCGTGATCATCACCCGACAGGGTGTCGGAAAGATCAAAGAGCGTTTTGAGCGCCGCATGGATCCCAGAGGGAATGTCTATTACTGGCTTTCAGGCGAGATCCCGGTGAACGAAGAGGCCCCGGATGCTGATGTCAATGCCTTGAGGGCTGATATGATCAGTATCACTCCCATTGGGCATGATTTGACGTGTGAAGGGGAAATAGATGGATTAAGGTCCTCAAAATTCAGCTTTTAATATTTCAGATGCCTTGGGTCCGCAATTCAATACCGGATCAAGGGCTGAGAGGTTGGGGATAAAGTCACCCCATAGCTGGGGATAGACCCAAGAAGGTGGATGAAAGAATATAGTCTTTATGTGGGCACTTTGAAGAAAGTCCATGTCCAGGTACTTCTTGGTCGGGGATTGGGCCAAGAAGTGATCCGCTCCGGTTCTTCGGCAGATCTCCACGAGAAGCTGGACCCCCTTTGCCTCGATTCCCAGTTCGGAAAGCAGGACAGTTTTGGTCTTGATCCCGAATTGCTTGAAAAAATAGTTGATGATGGACAAGTTCATATTTATAAGCATTTCATGGCCGGTCGAAAAAATTTCCTCAAGAAACATGAGATGGTCTTTCAAATAAGGAGATTTTGAATAGGCGCTTTTCAGGCTCGTCAGGTATTTTTTGGCCCAGTATCCTTCGTGGCATATACGTACTTGATTGATCTTCTGTAAGCCCAGGCCCTTCTTCCATACCGGTATAGTCATCCATAGTGTACCCTGGTCATTTTTAAAACGGTTCCGGGTCAACCATGTGGTTCCTCTTGGAAACTGGACCGTATCCAGGATCACAAAGACATCCGAGAGATGTGCCTTGTAAAAGAATCCCAAATAGGGGAAAAGGTAAGGTTGGTTGGTGGATAAGATCATGCTATATCAATTCAATAAGCCTTTTTGATGTGTATTCGCCCACATCTGCCAGACCGTCAATGGGCATATAATCAATGGCATTAGCGGAGAAGAGGCAGATGCAGGAAGCAGGGAACTCATCGTCGGTTCGGTAAAATATATAACAGAGGGCGATCATGGGCAAAGGATAGATAACAAAGGCAAAATCCCCTGGTGTTCCTTTCGGCGCATTTTCGCCATAAAAGACTGCCTTAATCCTTTCCTGCGCGTTTTCCAATCTTGACACATAAGGGATGAGAGGCCTTTCGCTGTTCATGGAAAAGGCGCCATGATATGGCATACTATTGGGTAAATCCTTGAATGCCTTGAATGGCGTCATCTGTATGGCAGCAGGCCCGGCGTTCAGGGCATAAAGGGAGATAAGCAGGCCTTGGGGTCCGGTTTCCGGTGACCCTGAAATCATAATTCCCTCCGGTGTCAAACAACAATCCTTTCCAAAGGCCTTAAAATAAAAGTGGTTGTCTTTCCTTTTACCGGCAAGATTTGCTTCTAAGGTTGTCGGCTCTTTTTGATAGATTCGGATAAGATTTTGTTGAATGATCTTTTCGTATTGATTGGTCATGTGAAGTTATATGGCATCATAGAAGGCAATAGATTCGATATGTGAATCAATGATACGTTCGAATGGATAAAACGGGGTAAAAAAGCCTTTAAAGAGAGGGCCGTCTCAGGATAGGGATGACCGATACCGATGGCATGACCATGTCTCATGGCATAATTTAGAAGCTTATGAAGTTGAGATGAGATAGCGGATTCTTCTCTATAAAAATCCAAAAAGAAGTTCCTATTTGCGGTACTCAAATGCAAGTCTTTTGCTGTTTGATATGCTTTTGATTGGGGAGTGGTCAAACTGTCTATAAAAAAAAGTGATTTGTCTTTAATCACCGATAGGACTTCACGAACATCTTTTTCAGATGCCGTGAACCTTGAGCCCATATGATTATTCACCCCCTTTATAAAAGGGGTGTCCGAGATATTTTCCTCCATTATCCGGCTGATCCTTTCACCGCCATCTCCCACATATAAGGCCCCCGGTCCCGGATTAAGGCTCGGGTTGTGAGGTTCCATGGGCTGATGTAGCATGACGTCATGTCCGCGATGATGGATTTCCTCCGCCAATCGCGATGAATGCCTGAGCCTTGGTAGGATAGAGAAAGTTAAAGGGATATCCAGATCCAGAAACATTCGGGCGCGGGATCGGTTGAATCCGATGTCATCGATGATTAAGGAGATACGGGGCTGGACCAGCGGTTGATCACAGGCAAAGACCTTGGAAAAGCCATTAAGACCCAGCATCCCACCCATGATATAAGCCATGGTCTGATAGATAAAGGACCTTCTATTCATTGGTGAAGCCGGGTTTTCAGCCATCGTGCAACCTTATTGAATTGTAGAGAGACATCTCAGAAGAATGTTATTTTTTACAATTTATTGGGGCTAAAGTCAAGCCGAAATACAATATATGGTAGTAGTTAAATATATTGAAAATCCTGTGGGATGGCTTTGCCGTGTGTATCTTCCAGATCCTGCTTCAATATGGATTTTTCTCATCCGGCCTTGAGATTGGGATCTATTGAACACCAAAATGGTACGAGTGTAAAAAAGCATTTGGAAATCAACTAAAAATATTGACCAAAGGCCTAATTTTAGATAAATCCTCATAAGTTTTCAAAAGTCTTTTATTTGTTCCTCTTATCAGAGTTCCGTGTAAATAATAAGCCAACTGAAGCAAGATGGATCGGGAGTCAGAGGTATTCGGTCAGGAGTTAAACATAAAACCGAACAAGGCCTTCGATGGTCAATGATTGGATGGAGAGATTTTGGCAACAAACACAGGCTCTTTTCAAGGGTTAGCATTCATGACCACCATAAGATTACCGGCAAAACCGGAGAGCCTTGAAAAATTGATTGAAGCCATATCCGGCTTTGCGGAAACCGCGGGCTACCCCCGAGGTAAGATCGGTGAGATAGAGCTGGTTATGGAGGAGGTTCTCGTTAATATTTCCAATTATGCCTATCCGGAGTGTTCGGGTGAAGTGGAGATCCGTTTTCATTTAAAGAATGAGACCACTCTGATATTAGAGATATTGGATCATGGAATCCCCTTTGATCCTTTTTCCTTATCGGAACCTTCCATCAGTGCTGATCTATCAGATAGGAAAGTAGGTGGATTGGGCGTGTTTTTTATCCGGAAGGTGGCGGACTCGATTAGGTACCGGCGGGATGGAGAGTTTAATGTCCTCACATTAACCTTTAGCAAATGATTTTCTATTCGAATCGATAAATATTTCTTATTCGGTTATCAATGAGACGGTAAGAATGGAATTTAAGACACAACAAATAGAAGATGTTACGTTGATTCATGTGAAAGGGCGGATCGATCATAGGACGGCAAAGGATTTTGAAAATGCGCTTAAGCCCCACCTTGATGAATGTATTGCGGGAGATTTTAAAAAAATTCTAATGGATATGGGCGAGGTGGATTTCATGACGAGTGCCGGGTTGAGAGTTCTTATGATCGCAGCCAAGACCTGCAAGACCTGTGACAAGGAAAAAGGGGAAATTGCAGTGGCCGCCTTGCAACCTCTCATTAAAGAAATATTCAAGATCAGCCGATTTGATCTTATTCTTAAGGTTTTTACGACTGTCCAATCCGGGCTTGAAAACATGTCATCTACATCCGCCGGTGCAAAAAAGTAAATCCATAGGTGATTATTATAGGGCACTTTTGGGAAAGCAGATTATTATCAAAATCGCACGGTTTTTATGGGCCAAGAGGGATTGGCAACTGAACACATGGAAAGAATAGGATGCTGGGGGAGGGATTATGCGATTACGATTTTGGGGTACGAGGGGTTCAATTCCGGTGGCATCCAGCTGTCAAATGATTCGCAACAAGGTCAAACAGGCCTTATTACTAGCTGATGGACAACGCTTTGAAAATGAGGCCCAGGTCGATAGGTTCATCGATGAATCTATTCATTTCCTTTTCGGCCACGGATATGGGGGTGACACTTCTTGCGTCCAAATCGAGACAGGGAATGAATTCATGTTGTGTGATATGGGGTCCGGATTACGTCGATTCGGGCAACATATCATGCAAGCCCAAGATTCAGAGCGCCCCAAGGTCTACCATTTTTTCATGTCCCATATGCACTGGGACCATATTATGGGATTTCCGTTTTTTCCTCCTATCTATATTGCCGGTCATAGCATTCGTATTTACGGAGGTCATCAAACCAGTGTCATGGAAGACGCCTTTCACCGACAGCAGTCCAACCCTTGTTTTCCTGTCTACTGGAATGAGTTGAAGGCCGATATTCGTTTTACCCATCTGGAAGAGGATCGATGGCATGAAATAAACGGTTTTCGCATCAAGGTTATGCGACAGGCTCACCATGGTGGTTCTTTTGGTTATCGTTTTGAAAAAGACGGAAAAACCATTGTTTATTCCACCGATGCCGAACACAAGCAGGAGAACGAAAAGGAAACCAAGGCGGTAATCGATTTTTTTGAAGACGCGGATCTCGTTATTTTTGACGCCATGTATTCTCTTGCGGACATGGTCACCATTAAAGAAGATTGGGGTCATTCTAGCAATATCGTGGGCGTTGATCTTTGCCTGCGAGCGAATGTTAAACATTACTGTATGTTTCACCATGAACCTGCCTATGACGACGAGATGCTGTATGCGGTTTTCAGGGAAACGAAGCGCTATAAGGAGATCGTTAGTGAAGGTCATTCCCTTCAAATATCAACCGCTTATGATGATATGGTCATCGATCTTTAGAAAAACTCGTTGCAGGCGTATTAACCGGGACGATGCACAGAGAAATTACCCTAGATGAAATCTTTTAAAAGATATTCAAACCGGCTCTCTTCACTTATGATCCTCGTATTCACCGGCGGTCAGGGACGACCCGTGGCGATTGTTTTAGCTCTATTGCTTGCATTAACCTTTGCCCTTTCCGGTGCCCATATTTGGCGGCACGTAAGTAATTTTGTTTTTGACTCATACCAACGATTATTTCCTCGTGAGGTCAATCGTTTCCCGGTGGTCATCGTAGAGATCGATGAAGCCAGTCTTGCCTCCTTCGGCCGATGGCCATGGCCTCGGACACGCCTCGCAAAACTCACCGAAGCCACTTACCGGCTGGGGGCAAAAGCTGTTGGGCTCGATATCATCATGCCTGAACCTGATAGTCTCTCCCCGGATATTATCCTCACCCATCGGCAAGATGTCAGTCCGTTTGTCCGGGAGGAATTATCTAAATTGCCATCCAACGACACCATTCTCGTGCAAACCTTACAAAGAACGCCGTCTGTTGTCGCGCGTGCCGCAATAATCGACAGCAGTCAGCCCATCGATGCTGAATCCAGGCAGACACCCGTTATGGTTATAGGTGAATTGCCGATCACACGGATTACATCTTATGGAGGACACTTAACCAACATACCGGAGATTGAGCTTGCTTCGTTTGGGTGTGGCTACCTAAACGATACACGTGATCAGGACGGCGTGGTCCGCTCCATGCCTTTGCTGATTGCGGTTAATGGCGCGATTGCACCTGCTTTATCACTGGAATTGCTGCGCACGGCCATCGGGATAAATTGGTACGTCATACATGGAAGTGCCGACGGGATAAAGGGAATCCAATTGGGAGAGTCGTTTATCTCGACTGATCCCGATGGGCATATTCGGCTCCATTTTTCACCGGCTTACGCAGGGAGACGTGTTTCAGCACTTTCCGTACTCAAGGATGAACTGCCTGCCGGACGCTTCGCCGATCAGGTGGCCATCATCGGCGTAACAGGCGTTGGAACCATCGATGTGGCCGCCACACCCGTCGCTGCTAGGATGGATGGTATTGAGATACAATCCCAGGTGGTCGAAAATATCCTCGCCAATTCTCGACTGATTAGACCATCGTATGCAATCCTGTTGGAAGTCGGGATGTTTTTCCTTATGGCTGTTATCCTTGTTTTATTGCTGCCACGATTGCATCCAGGATATGGTGTGATATTTTTCTTATCGGCATCTGTTTTCTTATCTGCGGGGAGTCTTTTTTATTTCATCAAAGCCAAAACACTTTATGACATGTCCTTCTCTATTATCGGGAATGTGCCTATTTTAATCTTGTTGTTGACTGCAGGATTTACCACTGCCAATCGTAAGCGACAAGAATTGAATGCCGCGCTGGAGATCGAAAGGCTCGAGCGCGTCCGTATTTCCGGAGAATTGCAGGCCGCCAGGGAAATACAAATGGGCATGCTGCCTGAACCCGGATCTATTGAGGGTCTTCCAGCCCACCTTGAATTTTATGCCATGCTGGAACCTGCCGATGAAGTGGGTGGTGATTTATATGATGCGTTTATGATGGATGACGAGCATTTTTTCTTCTTGGTCGGTGATGTCGCCGGAAAAGGCGTTCCCGCGTCGCTTTTTATGGCCCTCAGCAAAACACTGTGTAAAAGCATCGTATTGAGGGGTAATATTCCTTTAGATGACTTGATGAGAAAGATTAATGGCGAGATATCACGGGAGAACCAGGCCATGCTCTTTGTAACCGCGATTGCCGGAATCCTGAATGTTAGGAATGGTGAATTGCAACTATGTAATGCCGGACATGTTTCACCCATTCTCATGCATCCGGGTCAACCGTTTCAACCACTTGATGTGAATGGGGGACCGCCCCTATGCGTGCTGGAAGATTACCGATATAGTGCCACTTATATGGTCCTACGACCGGGTGATATGCTTTTACTGATATCAGATGGTGTGACGGAGGCGCAGGATTCGTTTCAAGCCTTGTATGGCAGGGAAAGAATCATGGACTATCTGAATACCATTGATTCAACAGACTTTCACGCTCAAAACATTTGCCGTGGACTTTATCAGAACGTCAAACAGTTCACGCAGGGTGCCGGCCAATCTGATGATATTACCGTCATGGCTGTATATTTCAATTGTCCCAATTGATCAGTCATATAGCGCTGAAAGAAACGACCTATATCATTAACGAACAATCACTTGGACGCGTCGATTCTTCGGTTCACGAACATTATCCTGAGTCGGAATCAACAGCTCTCGTTCTCCCCGACCCACGGCTCGAATAAAGTCAGCCCGCAGACCTTTTTGGACCAGCATTTCCTTGATCGTTTGCGCTCGATCTTGGGAAAGAACATCATTATCAAGCAGGTTGCCGACCGTGTCCGTATGCCCGGTTACCTGCACCTCAACGGCTTGTCTTTTTGCGACCTCTTCAAAAAGGTCTGTCAAAGTTTTTCTGGAATCCGGGACAACCACAGTGGTCCCTTCCTCAAAATACAAAAGGAAGGAGATTGTCTCAGGGGGCTGAAAAGCGAGTGCCTCTGAAAAGACCTTTTCAACTTCCCCATCGGTTATTGTGACTTTTTCAATACGTCCCCGGGCATTGACCTCTACCGCGCTGATGGGTTCATCAAGAATGGTTGTCCCGTCGCCTTCTTCAATAGCCACTGCGCCATCTGGGCTGTTTTCATCCGGAAGCAACACCACCAGAGTCTTCGTGTTAGTGCAGGAGACCATCGTGAATAATATATAGATGATTAGCAGACCAAATAATCTTTTATGAAATGAATTCATTTTTCTCCTCGATTGGGCCTATTCAATGACTTTTACCGCCACTTTGGTGCCTCTGAAACCCAAGATTGTCGTCGGTGTCTTGAGTTTCATTGCCTCTGGAGAATGTTTTGCTATCTGACCTGAAACAATGGTCAGCGTACCACGATTCATATCAGTGATGAAGTCGCCTTCTTGGGTGGTTGGGTTAAAGCGAAATTGCTTTAATTCAATACGGGTGTTTGGCCCTGCGGAGAAACGCGAATTATCAATAAAGGTGATTCCGACGCTCCCATTCATACCCGTCTCTAGAATATCGGCCTGTTGAAGCAAATCACGGGCCTGGGCCTGAAATTTTGTCCCGTCGCGGGTAATAAAAACCTCCCCAGCGAGAGATTTGATTTGTCCGATTTCAACCGAGTCAGCATAGACCGGCGAGTTGGCCAAAAATAACCCTATCCATCCTATCCATAATAATCGATAAACCATTTGTCCTCCTTTCTGCAATCATTGCCAAAAAAGCAGGTTTTTTTAAAAAATATTCACTGAATAAGAATCATATCAGGTAGCCATTCGATTTTCAATAATGAAAACTATCTGTTATATAAACTCCATTTTTATGCAGTATATATACATATTATGTTTTCATTGACTGGATCTGAAAGGAACAGGATGTTATCCGCACATACGCCTTGATATTTACTTAAAAAATCTTGTAAAGAGTGAGATGAATAAAAGGAAAGTTTTTAGTTTGTCCTCATTATGGAGAAGGTGGGCATGGCCATTGCACATCATATCATGATGAAAAAAGCCAAAAAAACAAAAGGGAAGATATCGAGGCACGATGAACAACCTTTGAAAAATGAAGCCAGAGCTTCCATAAAAAATTTTGAACCCGAAGCCCTGTTCAATCGCCTCGAATTCCACCGCCATGCCCTCGCATTGATGCCGGACCCTGATGACAAAAATCCAGGGGTGGCTGTGTTCATTAAAGAGGATGTCAAAGGCCCTGGAAAACGATTTTGTTCCTGCTTTTTATCTAAGCGAAAGACTTGCCCGCATATTCTACAGCTTATGGAAGCCCATAGAATGCTCGAAAAGCGTTTAAATAAAACACCCATTTATGAAGATTTTAAAAAGAGTATCTGGTATCAAATCGCATCGATCTTGGTTGAGGGTCATTTGGCCCCCCTTACAGGGATTCAAGCCAAAACCTTATCCAAGAACGATGGTTCAGTGACCATAATAGAGGGACCTAATGGGGAGGAATGGCTTCGTTATTTTTCAAACAGCTCGGACCTGTCTCGTTTTATCGAAAGGTGTTTGCAGATTCCGTCTCATCAAGAGGACTTGGTTCCTCAAAGGTATATGGTCTTGAGTAAATTGGCATCATATACCATGAATGAAAATGAATGGCGGATGGCGGAACGTGGATTTAAGACGCGGCGACAGGCCCTGGAAGAAAGTTTTTGGTTTCGTACCGCCTATCATGGGTATCGCGAGTTCGGAACAAAGGATTGCTCTTTTCACCCAACCATTGAAGAGGTATCCGGATCTTTCATGGTGATGTGCAAGGATTCGACTGAAAAATCGATATTCCGAATCAACGTGCCGCGGAGCGTGGTCAAGCGATTGATCATTTCACTCAACTCGTCACTTCCAAACCAAAATCAAATGCCCATTTATCCGATACCACTCAAATCCATTTTCAATATCACCCTGAATACAGAACTGGATCTGGAAATACGTCCTTTGGCTAGAATGATACAGGAGAGAGGTGAGGATAAATTTTATCAAAGAGAGGACTTGGAGCGCTTTCGGTATGATGACTTGGTCTATATTCCGGAACTCGGCTTGATGGCCGGATTAGAACGACCCGGTCAGGAAAGGCGTTTTAAGGCCCCTGTGAAGATGGTCCTGAAAAGATCCCAGGTGCCCATTTTTTTGGAAGAGTTCGGCGATGAACTGAAAAATGAATTCAATGAAATAGATCCCAGCGTGGGAGCTCTCCGGATTATCAAACAATTTGATCGCATCAAGATAAGCCCGACGGCCCTCGATAGGGGCTGGTGCTGGCTTTCATTGGAATATGGATTTGGAAATACATGGTTGAGCCTAAATCAAATCCTTCATGCCCGGAGAGAAGGACATCGATATATCGGGACGCCCGATGGTTGGGTCGACTGCCGTTCTCTTGATTTGCCTGAGATCACCGGAGTCGTAGAAGATGTGGGATTATCAAAGGAATCAGAGGACTTGAGACTTTCCCGTATGGATCTATTCCGTTTCAGGGCAACGAGCCGGAAACCTTTGGATATTTCCGGGGGTGATGGAGTCGGTAACGGCTTAAAAAGGATGTTGGAACTCAAGGCTTCCAGGCCGTTGCCTAAGTTAAAGGGAATGAAGTCTACCTTGAGGCCATATCAAATCATCGGTGTGGAGTGGGCATGGTTCTTATATGAAAACGGATTCGGGGGACTTCTTTGCGATGATATGGGACTGGGTAAAACCCATCAGATCATGGCCTTCGTGTTAGCATTGCAGCAACTCGCTGAGACGAAAGATCCGTTCCTTGTAGTATGTCCTACGACCGTCTTGAGTCACTGGAAAGAGAAGATCCGGATGCACGCGCCCTCACTCAAGGCCGCGGTTTATTATGGTGGGGATCGGGAACTGGGAAAGATGCTTGAACATGCGAATATATTGATCACCTCATATGGTATTTTGTTGAGGGATATCGACCGATTGAAAGACTTTTTCTTTACCCTTGCCGCGTTTGATGAAGTACAGCATATCAAAAATCCAGAGACCAAAGCGTATCAGGCGGCCTTGATGATCCAGGCGAAGATGAAGATAGGCCTGACCGGAACGCCTATTGAGAATCGGCTTGAAGAATTGAAGGCGCTTATGGATCTAATGCTCCCCGGATATCTTGGTACGGATCAATATTTTCAGACAAGGTATTCCGAACCCATCCAAGACATGAAGGATAAAGCCAGCAGCGAAGAATTGACGCGATTGATATCTCCTTTTACCCTTCGACGGCTTAAAAAATCGGTTTTGGATGAACTGCCGGATAAGATCGAGGATATCATGTCCTGCACCCTAAGCGATGATCAAGTGAAACTTTATCGAGACGCCATATCTTCTAGAGGGGGTTCTTTATTAGAGAGCCTTCAAAAACAAAAAGAACCCGTACCTTATATACATATTTTTGCATTGTTAAATCTGTTGAAACAAATATGCGGTCATCCGGCACTGTTGGAAGAAACGGTGGATGATTTTGAAAAATACCAATCCGGAAAGTGGGAGTTGTTTAAGGAACTTCTGGTTGATGGAATGGGCAGTGATCAGAAGGTGGTTGTCTACAGCCAATATCTCGGAATGATCAAGATCATGGAAATGTTTTTGAAACAACTGGGGGTAGGATTCGTAACCCTGACCGGATCAAGCCGTAAACGCGGTGAAATCATCCATCGATTTAATAATGATCCGGATTGTCGGGTTTACGTGGGAAGCCTGAAGGCCGGCGGGGTGGGTGTTGATTTGATTGCCGCTTCCATCGTGATCCATTATGATCGTTGGTGGAATGCAGCTAAAGAAGATCAGGCCACGGACCGCGTACACCGAATCGGGCAAACACGAGGTGTTCAAGTATTTAAAATGGTCACGAAAGGCACCCTTGAAGAGAAGATATCGGCCATTATCAAAAAGAAACGAAATCTCATGGACAGCATTGTCAAGGAAGATGACCCCGGCGTATTAAAGACCTTTTCACGGGACGAATTGATTGACCTGCTTCGTTTTTAATGGACGAATTTTTATATCAGAATTTACCTTTATCACTTCAAAGCATGAAAGGGCTAAAAAAAATGAACTTTATCAAGGCTGTTGAGTCGACATGGCAAAAAAACAACTCCTTGGTGTGTGTAGGTCTGGATTCCGATGTGGCCAAGATACCGCTCCGTTTTCAGGATCTGGAAAATCCCCTATTCGAATTCAACAAGGCCATTGTGGATGCCACGACGGATCTGGTATGTGCCTACAAACCTCAGATCGCCTATTATTCGGCGTCTAGCGCGGAGCAGGATCTGATTTTGACCATTGATTACATTCACCGAAACTATCCGGGGATTCCCGTTATACTGGATGCCAAGCGGGGGGATATCGGAGCGACTTCTGAAAAATATGTTCAAGAGGTCTTTGATCGATACAAGGCCGATGCCGTAACCGTTAATCCCTATTTGGGTTTTGACGCGCTTCAGCCTTTTTTGAATCAAAAAGACAAGGGCGTCATCATCCTATGCCGCACATCCAATCCAGGGGCCCGGGACATCCAGGATTTGGAATCCAACAGACAGAAATTATATCAGATTGTGGCCTTCAAGGCCGTTCATGAATGGAATGATAACGGGAATGTGCTCCTCGTGGTGGGTGCCACTTTTCCAGGAGAGCTGAAGGAGATTCGAACCATTGTCGGGGATATGCCCTTATTGGTGCCCGGTATTGGTGCTCAAGGCGGTGATGTGGAAAAGGCTGTTGTGAATGGAAAGTCCCGGAACGGCACCGGCATGATCATTAATTCTTCCCGTGGCATTATCTATGCCGGGCAAGGAGATGATTTCGCTCGGGCCGCCCGAGAGGCAACCATGAGCCTAAGGGATCAGATCAATCAGTTCAGATAAGGTTAAGGCTCTAAACAGTATTAAATTATCAAATATCCTCAACCATCTTGTTAAAGATATCACTGTTGCTGATAATGCCCATCAGGGTGGTGCCGTCAATAACGAGCAATCTCCTGACCCCGACCATACGCATGAGATGATGGCAATTGTAGACAGATAAATCTGGGTGTATGGATATGGCGGGTTTGGTCATGGCATCCTCAACAAGTTGGGAATCCCCGCCCATTATGTTTTCCACCAGGGCGTCAACAATATCTTTTCGTGTGACAATGCCATAGGCATCCATTTCATCATCCGGTTCGATAACCAGGCTTGAGACCCCTTGATCACGCATGATTTTTGCCGCGGTCATCAATTGTGTGACCTTGGTAATGGTTTTGATGTCTCTGTTCATTACATCCCGAACTTTGATCTCCTGTGCATTCATTTCTCATCTCCTCCCCTATCCATTATTTCGTTGTCAGCCCTTCGATTTTGTAACCATCTATTTATCTTATTGGAGAACCAGATCCACGCCCGGGGCATTCCGCGATTGAGAAAATCCGTGATTACTTGTGCCGTCTGGGGCGTTCTCAAATAGCCGTAAGCCTGGTGCGCGCTGGTCTTGCCATTGTATTCATAGTCGTTAAAAACAGATTGATCAATGGGTCGGACATGATGGGTGTTTTCCACGTAATCATCTGCCAATTCGCGTTTGAGTGATACCCGATCGTCCGGGTCAAAAAAATTATACCAATTTTTTTTAATATTTTCAGGTGTTTTTATCTTTAAATCTTTTTTGTAATCAATTTGCTGTTCTGCGAGGATCTTGACCATGACCGCGGGTAATCCCAAAGGAGAACCGATCGTCACCAAGGTGTCTATCTTAATATGAGGGACTTCCCAGGTTAATGTATCAAAGGCGACGATGGAGCCCATGGAATGGGCAATCAATAATATTTTATTTCGCCGATATTTTTTCAGAACCCGGCCAAGCAGTTCACGGATCACATCCTTGGCTGGCGCCTCTATATTTTTATCCGTAAGGCATGTTTTACTGTAATAAATATCCAGGTCTCTAAAAAAGTGACGGATAAATAGATCCGTTATGGACATATAATTGATGGAAAGGTCCTTGTTGAGATAAACCTTCTGTATCTGCTTTTCAAGATATGCCAATAACTTTGCGCTCACACCTTCAGGGTCTTTTTTGGGGGACGGCCTTGCGGGAACATATGGGTCGGATACAAAGAAGGGGGCATCCTCATTTGTTTCATTTGGGTCCATAGGGGTGTCGTAAAGCCGATCCGCCCAATAAACCAGCTTGATTTTAAGGGACGGACGCGGGTTACCGCTATTCCTCAAACCTTCCTGGATAGACTGACGCCACCAATCTTCCAAAACAGGTCCTGGCACCTTGTTTCCCAACCCGTGTATTCCAATGATGATTTTTGACATGGATATATGTATATAACTTTTTGTTTTTATTTAGTGTTTTGATAAATGATCGTCCCCAAATAATACATATTAAACCTTTTAAAACAAACCCTTCAATCCTTGACCCCTTTGGCCCGACTTTATGGGCGTAAAATAGCCGTGACAAAATCGAAGCAAGGCGTCTTTTCTTATAGTGAAGTCAAAATGCCTTTTAACCACATGGCTCGATCCGTGGTGATCCCATCAACCCCGGCATCACGAAGGCGTTTGGCCTCCTCAGCCTCGTTTACGGTCCAGACATACAGTCTCATCTCCGCGGAATGGACCTTTTGAATGAACCATGGATTTACCGCATCGCAGGCAAAAACATCAACTCCGTCAAGCCCGGCTTTTTTTGTCTTAGCAATAAGTGCCTCCAATGCAGGCGACCAATTGCCCGGGTTGGTGAATTCCTCCAGTTCGCACACCCAGTATGCATCATGCCTCGGGCATCCTTTTTTAACAGCCCGCATGGTCTCGAGATCGAGACCAATAAAGATCACGCTTTTATATAACGAGGACCTGTTTGAAAAAAGCTGTTTAAGCGGTGATATCACCTCTGTACCGCATTTGATCTCCACAAAAAGATGCTTTCCTTTGGGGATTGTGTCCAGGACCTCATCCAGGGTGGGGATGGTTTCATGTCTCCAGGCCTCTCCCCGATAAGCGCCGACATCTATTTTTTTTAATTCTTCCAGTGTCTGCCGGCTAACCTTTTGGGAGGTGCCTCCATATCGCATGGTGTCTTCGTCATGGATCACCACTATCTTATCATCTTTGGACAGTCGTATGTCAATCTCAACCGCATCAACATTCCGCCTCCAGGCCAGGTTGATTGCAGAAAGGGTGTTTTCCGGGGCATCAAAGGATTCACCCCGGTGGGCAATAATGAGGACGTCTCGATCTTGCATAGTCTTTTTAAAGATAATGTTTTCTGGAACTTCTCCAATTATTTGATTGATGAAAAGGAGTTCAACGTGTCTGTTTTCTAAAGGATCTCGCTTGAATCCTTGGCCCTTTTTTCCCGATACACGTATTCCACAAATCATTCAATATTTTTTTCCGTATACAGATCTCTATAGAATTTGATCTTTTTGGCATCTTGATTAGTTAGCCGCCAATCTTCAGCGGACAAATAAATTCCCTCTGGTTAGGGTTCATGCCCAAGAAGAAGATCATGGTTGTCGTATCGGTGAAAAAGATTTTCGGGCTTTTCCGCATAAATCAGGGCCACCCGACTGGTTCCGGAAAATCGAGTTAGACCTCGCCGGAGGCCATCGGCAATATGAAAAAGGCGCAGATCTTTGATGGGATGGCTTTTCATAGATTCAAATTCAGGGGTTGTTTATCAGTATTCGGGTCATATTACCTTTTAGAATAACACATTGAATTCATCGAGGCTATCTTGTTTTTTATCTGATCCGGCGAATTCAATTCTATTCATCTGGCCAGACCACAGAATGTCGAAATCCACCTTGTTTCTCTGGGTCTGAAAAAAATCCTCATTTTATTATATTTTGATCATTGAGGATATTCATGGGCAAGCCCCGTCGCGTTTTCCTCTAGGATGTATTCGTATTGCCGTTCCTGCCGGTAGCGATGTTTTCTTCAATCACCTTTTGGATGTCTTCAGGTAAACGGTTTCACGACTCCCGATTCGTTGAAATATCGTAAAAAGGTCCACCATAAAAAAATACATTTGTCCCTTCGTGAATTGGATTGCCTTTGCTGAAAGCGGGGACGGTCATACCGATATCACAGACACCGTTGGCAACGTCGGCAATGGTCTCTCGAATATTGATCAGGTTGCCCGATCAGTAGGGAATGAAATTAACAGGTTATTGGTTTCCCTTTCCATTTTGCTGAAGAGGTCAAAATCAACTTTTGAAAAATCGTAATTAGGCGGATTCAATGATGCCTGTTTAAGCGTGATGGTTTCTGCAGCCTTACAGGTGTAAATGCTAATGATAATGGTCAATAACATTCCGAGGCAAATGAAAACTTTCATGGGCTTTTTTTATTTTTTCTCCTTTCAATTTGTTATTTTATCAGAATTCATTTCTCATGACCATCTCTGCTATGAGCTTTATAAGAGAGTACCGTCGTCAATGCGACATTTGAAAGATTACAAACAGGCGAATGAGAGTTGCAAAATAGAGACGTTAGCGAAGATCAATAAAGCGAAATTGCAGCTATAGCCTTATTTTATTTTCATTATTTTTTATTCACTTGCTCGTTACCCCGTGAATATACAGTACTTTTCAATGAATAGAAAGATCCCTTCCGATTCGGCATAGGATTTGCTCTATCGTATAACAGGCCGTATAAGATATTTCTATTAGAGGTGGCTTTTATTCACCGCCGGAACATTTTTCGTTTTGTTGTAGTAAAGCGGAAATCCCGCTTGCAGGGCCGCGGGGATGATCCGCCTTCGCACAAGGCTAGGGCTCGATAAGATGGCGAGTTGAACCGTGCGAAGACTTATCAGAGTAAAGGCGGGCTGGCCCAATTCTTTTGATCGCGGGTGATCTTGGGAAACGTTTGTTTACGGATAACCATCAATAATAAGGAGGCACCCATGAAAAGATTATTTGAGGCATTTAATCTCGGAAGCGCAAGGATGGTCAACCATTTCTTATTCCCTCCCATCAAACTTGCCTATGGAAACCCTGATGGTACGGTAACGGATCGGCAACTTTTGTTTTATCACCAGATCTCTAAAAACGGCCCCGCGATCGTTATCCTGGAACCTGTTTCCGTCACCCCGGAAGGACGGGAACATCCCCGACAGCTTTGTATTCATCTTCCTGAAAGCGCCAAGGAACTAAAAAAGATCGTGGACGTGATTCATGAACAAGGTCGTCTCGCCTGTCTTCATCTGAACCATGCCGGTGCGGCGGCGAATCCAATGGCCACCAAGACCAGTCCCGTAGCCCCATCTCCGGTTACATGCTCGGCCACCGGACAGGAAGCAAAACCTTTGAGCGAAGGGGATATAAAGGCGATCATTACAGGCTATCAGTCCGCCGCGGAAAAGGCCGTAAAGGCCGGATTTGATCTCATTGAGATCCAGGCCGGCCACGGTTATCTGGTATCTCAATTTTTAAATGACAAAATCAATAAAAGGGAAGATGCCTATGGCCAGGATCGATTGCGTTTTGCAAAAGAGGTCCTGTCGGCCGTGAGAGAGGGAGTGCGGGATGTACCGATCATAATCAGGATTTCAGGCCATGAAATGGCCCCTGAAATGGGAATCAACCCGGAAGCTCTTCTTCCGTTTGTGAAAGAGGCGGAGAAAAGCGGTGTAGCCGCGTTTCATATGGGTATGGGTAATGCCTGTTTCAGCCCGCCCTGGTATTTTCACCACGCCAGTCTTCCTGAAAAACCGCAAATGGATGCCCTGTCTTGGCTTCGAGGGCAAACATCCCTTCCTCTTGTCGTGGCAGGAAGGATGGGTAGAAAAGATCGGGTCCAGGAGATCCTGGAAAAGGGTCTTGCGGATATGATTGCCCTGGGGAGACCCTTAATTGCTGATCCGGATCTGATAGAAAAATGGCAAAAAGAGGCGGATGAGGAGGTGCTCCATTGCGGTTATTGCCTTCAGGGGTGTCTCCACAGGGTCAAAAGTGGACAACCTTTGGGGTGCAATTTTAATCCGGAAATCGGTCTTCCGCCTCTGGAACCTACGAAAAATCCCAAGAAGGTTCTGATAGCAGGGGGAGGCCCTGCAGGCATGAGCGCAGCCGTTTATTTGACCAAACGGGGTCATCAGGTGACCCTTGCGGAAAAGGCCGATCACCTAGGTGGGCAATTCGCCCTTGCATGGAAAGCGCATGGCAAAGAGGCCATGAAAGACGCTCTTAAAGATTTAGTGCGGGCCGTGGAAAAGAGCGGGGCATCGGTTATTTTGAATAAGGCCGTAGACGCCACATTGGTTAGGGAGATGCGAGCGGAGCTTCTGGTATGGGCCACGGGTGCCATGCAGAATGTGCCTGAGATATCGGGATTGAATGATCAAAATACGGTGACGGCCTTGGAAGTCTTAAGTACTGAAAAGACCATACAAGGCCCGAGGGTTCTGGTCATAGGTGCCGGAAGAACGGGCCTGGAGCTTGCTGAGAGCCTGGGAAAGGAAGGATATGAAGTCGTGGCCACGAAACGAACAGATCCCATCGGCGGCATGATGGAAATGATCAGCCGAAACTTGGTGTTAAAAAGAATTGACCAGATGTCTTCAGTGACCTTGATGCCCCATACGACTGTTAAGGCCTTTTACCCTGAGACGGTGGACATTGAACAGGACGGCGCGGCCATGTCTCTTGAGCCGTTTCAAACCGTCATTGTGGCATCCGGCATGGTATCCGTGCCGGAACCTGATGAGGAAATTCAAAAGAGCGTGTCCAACATTGAGACCATCGGAGATGCGAAGGAGGTCCAGGATATTTTTTCCGCTATCCAGGCCGGTTACCATCTGGCCCAAAGGTATTGATACTGGATGCTGGTACTTATGGTGGGGTTTCGCTTAACTTCTTCTCCGTCAGGGAGGGGGCTTCGGTGCGAGCTCAGTCGAACGCTTGGGGTGCAATGCGGTTGACTTAGGAAACACCTTGTCGGCCCTACCGTCACCCCGGCGAAGGCCGGGGTCCAGAAAATTTCGCACAATCTGGATTCCGGCCTCCGCCTGTCTGTGTACGGACACGCACAGGCAGGCCGGAATGACATCCGAGGCTTTTGTGTCTAGGTTAGGGGCTTAACCCAACAACATTGGGGTAAGGTAAAGGGGGATAAAAATAGTATTGTTCCTTTTCGACGCATCAGTCGTTGTTTTCCCCACGAAAATGAAGGAGGCATTGGTTGGAGATCGTAAAAAAGGAAATAAGTCAATTGCAAGGATCTGATCATGGTGAGAATCTAAAACGGTGAGTTGAGTGAAATGAATCGAACAGAAGAGTTGCAGAAACTGAGGGAAAGAGCACGGGCGTTGGAACATCGCCTGGTTTCACTGAATAAGCGAATGGAACAGATTCAGAATCGGCGGCCCGGACCCTGCAGGTATCGGGCCGTTGTGGATTTTGAACAATGTATTGCCTGCGGAAAATGTGAAAAGATATGCCCGCAAGGCGCTATTACTGTAAACGAGACCGCGAATGTCAACCCACAACTATGCATAGGCTGTGGTCTATGTGTGGATAAGTGCCCACAGGGGGCCCTTTCATTGGTTCTCACGCAAAACGCGGAATCAACAACAAGGCCTTTCAGAACCATGAGGCGATTAAGGAGGGCTATTTAGGCTAGAAGACTCATGATTTTAAGCGGGTCATAGGTCCTGTCGTGAAGAACGGGGGAATCCTGATCATCGATCAGTAATTTGAGAGATAATCCAAAAACATTAACAAAGGGAATATTTTCATCGGATGAAAACATATCTGGAGTGTATCCCGTGTTTTTTAAAGCAGGCCCTTCATGCCGCTCAGGCCGCCACAAAGGATGAGAACAAAACTAAGCAGGTCTTGGATGAGGTCGCCGGGTTAATCCCCCAAATTCCTCTGGAAAGCCCGCCTCCTGAGACGGCAAGACTGATTTACGGTGCGGTTCAACGGGTCACGGGTGTGTCGGATCCTTTTAAGTCCCATAAAGAAGAGAGCATCCAAAAGGCCCTTTCCTTATACGATGAACTGAAATCCATAGTCATTCAGTCCCAAGATCCTTTGCATACCGCCGTCAAATTGGCGATTGCGGGAAACGCCATTGATCTGGGCGCTAATCCGGATTTCGATTTTGATAAAGAAATAACCTTTTTCATGGAAAGCGAATTGTCGCTAGAACATTATGCATCTTTCCGGCAAACCCTTGAAAAGGCCCGGACGATCCTGTATCTGGGAGATAATGCCGGGGAGACCGTGTTTGACAAGATACTCATTGAAACGATAGGTAAGGATACCGTTTATGCGGTGAGGGATATCCCCATTATTAATGATGCGACCATTGAAGATGCCCAAAAAAGCGGGATCAATGATGTAGCCCGGATCATTTCGTCCGGATGTGATGCCCCTGGGACCATCCTTAAACGATGCGCCCCTGAATTTTTGAATGTTTTTCAAAAAGCGGATATGATTATCAGCAAAGGTCAGGGAAATTTTGAGAGCCTTTCTACGGAACAAGGTCCGATATTTTTTCTCCTCAAGGTAAAGTGCCCGGTGATCGCCAGGCACCTGGGTGAAGAGCCCGATAAAATGATCCTTAAAGACAACCGCATATTTGAAGGTTAAATTTTAATAAACCCGTCCGACAGACCTTTTAAAAACCAAAATAGCACCATCTCATCGTTTCGCTCCCGAATAAAAGATTTCCTGATCAAGGCGATGCTATACGCGTACAAAACGTATACCTTGAAGGGGGTGTTTTATATGCAAAAGTGAGACATACATTGAATTGCAAGAAAAAAAGGCTAAAGCAATGGCTGATCAACTCACTACCGGAAGTAAAAAGATGCTGATTAATCAAGCCGGGACTGTTTCAAGGGCTGAGCTTGAGGGAATAAAAAGGGCTATTTCGATACAACTTGATCTTTGAGAAGAAACATCTGCCTTTCACAAGGAAGGACACTTCCTTACACCTATGACGCTCCCTGTTTGTACCGCCCCAGCACCGCACGCCAGGAACCCTTTAATCCCCTCTGGTCCCTTTCTCCCAACGCAATGGGAGGAGAACCATAGGAGAACACCTTGAATTCATTTAGGTTATTTTTTATTTGATCCGGTAAAAAACACTCTAACTTACAT
>JAFGGA010000171.1 GCA_016930835.1 Deltaproteobacteria bacterium | reverse complement strand
ATGGGATTGACATGATTCGAATTGTCATACGCCATCGTGCGCTCCATTAGATCGCAACCCACGCTGATAGCATCCTTCATCAGGACGGAATCGATGGGACGGGGGCAGCACTCTCCAACGGCCCGTGTTGTCACATTGTTGAATTCGGCCTGGCATTTCAGGAAAAAGGCCAGATGCGTCTTGAACGTCTCCATGAACTCCTCGAAGCTTGTGTGATCCTCGAGGGGTTTGGTCTGCGGGCCGAATCGTTTCCCGTCACGGGGATCTTCTCCACCGTTCATGGCGATGAGCAACACCCGGGGCAGCAAAAACATGGGCGAAGCGGCAAGTCTTGACCCCCCCGTGAGGGTGATGTTCATGGATCCGGACATATTATAGTCCCTTGCCTCGGGCATATCGATACCCTTGGTAAGGAGGTAGTCGATCATCGATGGGTCGCCCACCAATGCCGGCATACCGAGACCGGTTCTGATGACTTCCAGCCCCTTTTGGAGCAGGGATGAAGGCGTCCCTTCGTGGACACGCATGGTCAAGGTATGATGGGGCGTCGGACATTCCAGGGCGGCATCCAGGATCAAATAGGATAACGCGTTGGTGGCGTCGGCACCGGTGCGTGTCTGGCCTCCGATGATACAGTTATGCCACTTTGATCCACCCGCCCATTTGCTGCGATGGGCGCTCGATCCCTGGATGGTTATCTCCATGCTGCGGAGGCGGAGCATGGCGAGAAGCTCCACCACCTCCTCGTCGGTAATAACACCCGACTCTTTGTCCCGCTTGTACCAGGGATAAAACAACTGGTCAAGACGCCCCATTCCCAGTGTGCCTGAAGGTAACATAACCAGAAACATGAACCAGTAGGACTGCAATGCCTCACGAAAATCGCGTGCCGGTTCCGCCGGTACGCGTTTACAAATCTCGGCTATCCGCATCAGTTCCACCCTGCGAACCGTGTCTTTCTCCTTTTGGGCCATCTCGGTCGCCAATATGGAAAACCGCTCGGCGAGCCTGATAACCGCCGGTAGAGCGATCAACACGGCCCTGAGAAAATCGGCTTTACGCACCGCCGCGATTCCGTTCAAACGTGTAGCCGACAATTCGGACTCGGCCTCGGCAATAATGGCATTCAGTCCGTGTTTGATGGCTTTTCCGATATCCGGTGTCGCCAGGACATTGGAAATCTCGTGATGGATCCCGTATCCTCCACCGACCAGGCCGCCGGCCCCCCAGCCTTCTTCTTTTGATTTGAAGGAAGGAAGCACAATGCCTGCCTGCGCAAAAGGCCACAAGATTTCATCATCGTACAATTGCGTCATTCGGGCGGTCAGGGTACGACCCTCCCAGTACCTGTTCAGCTCCAGTATCTCTTTCTTATCCTCTTCAGTGATCCGATACCCATCACGCTTCAATGATTCGATCTCATCTTCCGGCCATGTCCCCCAAAGATGCGTAATCTCCACACCCCATGGCTGGCTGGCCGGGTTACCCACCAACAGTTCCTGATCTTTGATAAATATCTTGGCATGCTCTACGACGTGAGCAAATGCCAGGGCGGATCGGATCAAGGTCGGTTTGCCCTCCGTCTTACGGAATGACTCCGTCATGAGCCGTGCTTTGTTGACACTGATTGGAATTTGCGATTTTCGTACAATATCGATGCCTTCCGAAAGTTTTTGAATACGTGGTGTCATGATTTATTGTTCCTTTTTCGTAATAATAATATTTTTCAGTGATGGATTTGTTTCCAATATGGATTCAACGGCTAGCCTCGCGGCTTTACCGATCACCTTTGCGCAAAAATCGTGCCCGCCTGCTTTGACGAATTTCTCATAATCATCCGGATCCGCCGTATCAAAGCAACGTCCCAGACCAACCTGCCTGATGTCAAAACAGCGGGCGTGCCCGATCTCTTTCTCAAATCTGCGGTAGTATTCTCTGCATTGATGATTCAAGGTCATGATCTCATCACGAGAAGCTTCCTCCTCTTTTTTCTCCCGCAGTAAAGAAATACTTATGGCCATGATGCCGCCCAGCAGAGCCCCGCATATGTTGTAGCTCTGGATAATGCCACCGCTCAATGGAATGGCCGCCTTTAGAACGATGTCCATCGCGGATGAGTCCGCCAGATCAAGATATTTCATGATTGTCGCAACGCACCGTGGGGCACATCCTCGAACCTGTCCGGTATAGACGGAAGTTGACGCCTCCATTTCATTAAGCCAGTTCATATAGGATGAATCCGATAGCATACAAATTTCCTTACCTTTGATTTTGGGCTTTCGCATTATTTTTGATCACAGATCTCGATGATTCCTTTGGTTGCATCCACCTTCAGATAATCACCGGTTTTGATTTTCTCAAAAAGCTCTGTCTCGATTCTGTCCATCATCGGAATATCGGCTGTGATCGCGGCCGAAGCAATAATCGGCTCGGCCATGATGCAGACGATCGCTCCGGGACCGGTACCAGCCTTTACCGCTTTCCAGGCGGTCATGGGGGCACCGCTGGACCCTTTACCCGTCGGGCAAACCAGTACCTTCCCCGCAATGCTCCGTCCGAACAGCTCGTGACTGGGAGAAGGGATTTTGCCCGTAACGGGATCAAGCTCTCCAACGAATGAAAACGGCGTTCGTATTACAATGGCTTCACCTTCATAGTAGCCCGGATTGATGGTGTGTCCTTTGATCATCATGGCGTCAAATCCCCCATTTTCCGGATACGGCGGCCTGAACACATTCTTTCGTGCTTCCGTACCATGTCTTGTCTTTCCCACCGGTTAATCTCTGGATATAGTGGGCGCCACGGCTTGTGTTTGTGGCGACGGTCTCGACATCATCCAGGTAGATAAGGGGATTTAGACCGGTCATGCAGCAATTCGTCACCATCACGCCCGCATCCTCCAGTATCCGGGTATAACCCGCTTCCCTTGCCACAGTGTTGGTCGCATCAGAGACACCCACCACAAATCTGGTATTTTGATGAATCCTTTTTCCACTCAACAATGACGCAATTTCAGCCAATTCGGAGATAAAACAATGCGGACAACCAATCACCACAAGGTCCACATCCCTATCTGTGGCGTTTGTCAGGAAATTTTGACGGGCTTCTTCCAGGTCCTTTTTCCCGATTTCAACCTTCTCTTTGGGCTTTTTTCCGCCGAGTGCCGCCTCTAATGTCGGTGCTTCAGGAGTCACGCCGACAATATGACACATGGTGCAAGCCCCTGACACGGGAAGAGGAGAGGTCAGGAATTTACATTGCTCCACCGATAGATTCATCGGCAGACCGTCTATCACAACGTTCTTTGTTTGAGCGATATGGCCGATACAATATCCAAGGGTCCCATAATCGGCCTCGGAAAATTCATCAAAATCAATTCCATGGATCTTGATGAACATCTCAGCGAATCGGTTTTCTTTTTTTAACAGCCCCATGTACGGGGTGACACCTGTAACAGCGGCGGCCAGGGCGGTGGAGGCCGATTCTCGTCCTGCCCTTGCGCCGAAAATGGAATTAGCGGCCACCTGTCCCGATGAACCTGTAGCCAGAAAGGTGTCACCCTGCCGGGGAACAACCCCGACCGTATAAGGTAGGCAGGTAAGGATGGGGATAGCGTGCAATCTCTTGAATATCCTGAGGCGCTCATATATCTCGCTGTCGTCGGAAATAATACCGCCGGACTTTTGATAACCGTCTATAAGTGTTATCCCATATTTCTCCTTCCAATCTTTCGGGTTAAACATTGCATGTAATGAACATGACGTCTTGAAACGCTCCAGTCCCTCGGTCATTTCTTCAAGGAGGTCAATGGGAAGGCTGGTGCTGATATGAACCAGGTTCGCCTTCACCATTTTTTCGGCATCAAATGCCTCACCGAATCTTTTCAGCAAGCTCATCGCCATGCTGCACCCCGGGCCATATTGCCCATCCAGCATCCTTTTCTCTTCATCGTTCAGAAACATCTCGACCTCTCTAGGGTTTTATTCCGATGCACGGCATTCAATGCCTCTCTCCTTGAATAAAGTGCATGTATGATCGATATCCTCTTGTTTCGGCGGTGATATTTCCTCCAAGGTGTATCTTTTACCCAATGCCTCGTATTTGCTTTTTGCAAACTGATGATAGGGCATCAATTCAATGGTAGAGCATCCAATGGAATGAAGAAATTCCGCCGTGCTGAGGATATTGTTCAGGTCGTCGTTGATAGTCGGGATAAGCGGCATTCGCGGTTGAATATTGCACCCTGCCTCGGATATCAATCGGGCGTTTTCCAAGATCCGACGATTGCTTCTTCCGGTCAGCGCCTTATGTTTTTCCTCATCCATGACCTTCAGGTCAAACAAGAAAAGATCAACATCATCCAGGATGTCTGATATGGAACGGGAATCACCGTATCCGCTGGTTTCAATGGCCGTATGAATACCCTTTTCTTTGCATGATCTCAATATCGAGAGGGCGAAGCCGGGTTGCATGAGAGGTTCTCCTCCGGAAATCGTCATCCCGCCCCCGGATCTCTTATAAAAAGGGGCGTCTTTTGAGATCTCTTCAACAGCCTTTTCCATGGTCATCTTTTGGCCGTAGATTGTGAGGGCTTTCCGGGGACAGGCATCTATACATTCCCCGCATCCATCACACAGGGATCGATCGATTTTTAATGTGCCAGTTTTATCTTCCAGTGAAAGCGCCTTTTTTGTGCACGCAGGGATACATTCCCCGCATCCATTGCAATGACTCAGCCGTAAACCCAGATCGGGCCGGAAGTTTTGAGACTCAGGATTGCAGCACCAGAGACAACCGAGGGGACAACCCTTGAGGAATATCACGGTCCTGATTCCCGGGCCGTCATGTATGGAAAAATGCTGGATATTGAATACGAATCCGTAACGTTCAGTTGACATAGCAATCAATGAGACAGTCTCCCGGAATGCCCTTTTAGACATTCCGGGAGACTATAAAAAAGGGTTGAAAAATCAGTTAACGGCTATTCCACACGAAGCAGGGATGTTGACGGCTGTCCCGACAGTCTGATCAACCCTTGCGATGATCTCATCCTGTAAGACGGGGTCAAGCTCGACAAAATAGGCGCTGAAACCCCCAACCCTGACGATAAGATGTTTATAAGCCAAAGGATTGGCCTTAGCGGCAAGATAGGTCTCCTTATCCTCAATATTCCACTGAACCTGATAACCGTTGTAATCCTTAAAATAGGTCTCGGTAAGGTCCACAAACAGATTCATGTGATTCTCCGTTTTCATTAATGACTTGGGTATCTTCTGGTTGAGGACGGCCGATCGTGATGAACTGAAGTCAAGTGCCCTGGCTGCGGATCGGAAAGTGGTGGTGGGTCCCTGGATGTCACAACCCGAGCATGGTGAAATCCCTCCGTTGGCGAGAGGCATGCCCGCCTTTCTCCCGTTTGGCAAGGCGCCCACCACCCTGCCGTGGGCAAGGTGCACGGCACCGGCTATCTTTGTATCCCTTTTAGGATACCCGAAATACCCCTTTCGGGACCGGCTGTATGCACCCGCGTGATCATTTAACAGGCGGTAGATGTCTTCCGGCTCTCCGCTGTCATTTCCATACTTCGGTGCTGAATTTAATAGATTTCGGATAGAGTCCCCCTTTTCACCTTCAAAATTGCTGGAACAGGCATCCAGAAGTTCATCCACGGTTATCTTTTTTTGTCTGTAAACCATCTCATTAATGGCAGCCAGGGAATCGGGAACATCCGCATAGAGCTTGTTGTAGATATCACTTGTAAACTGCAGGTATCTAGCCCCTCCCTCGTGGACACTCCGGCCCTTTCGAATACAATCGGGCTTTAATGCCGATGCAAACGGCTGGCTGTATAAATGCATCTGGCTGAGATCGCCGATACTATAACCCCTGATAATGATATCGTACATATGATTCCACTGCTTCTTAAATGCATCGATCCAATCATCAATGCATGTGAAATCACGGGGATCTCCGGTCCGGACCCCTAGCTCTTTACCGGTCCGCGGATCAACGCCGTTATTCATGACAAGCTCAAGCGCCTTGGCACCGTTCAAGTAATGATAGGTGCCGTAGACGCTTCCGGCGGGGTATGGATGAACGCAACCATGGAGGATGTAGTTCCTTGCATCTTCGAGTGAGGCGCCGTCCGCCACCAATCCGGGGATAATCTGTTCATCATTGTGAAAGGCCGGTTCGGATCCGATCTGTTTGTTTGTCCATGCGGCCTTCAACATGATCTCCCTGCTCATCTTTGAATGCCATCGCAGGTAAAGAGGCATATCCATAACCAGTTGCCCGGCGACATGCAGTATTAGATAGGTCAATTCGTTGCAGGCATCCTTTCCTTCTCTGTCAACACCGCCGAGAATAACCTTCGTATCAACATACCCTGATCCGCTGGTCTTGGTTACACCCGGTGGAATGGCCTCAAGAGTGGACACCTTGACCTGGAAAGCGGCAAGCAATTCGGCTGCTTCCTGACGGGTTAATCGACCTTGCGTAATATCGGATTCATAAAATGGATATAGGTACTGGTCCATGCGACCGATAACGGCCCCGCTACCGTTACCATCCTCAAGATAAAGCGCGAGATGGATGAAACGAACGCTTTGAAGGGCTTCCCATAGATTTCTTGCGGGATTTTCCGGGACATGTTCACAGATCTGCGCGATGGTCTCCAGCTCCTTTTTCCTTTGGGCATTGGTTTCTTCAACGGCCATCTCCCTGGCCAGCTTTGCATAACGTTTCGCAAATCTTATGGCAGCTTCGCAGGATAGCCTTGCGGCTTTCAGAAAGTGATACTTCTTCCCATCATCCACGGATGTGAAATCAAGTTTCTCCAGCTCCTGGTCAATCTCCTCAATGATCCCTTTCAAGCCGATGCCGAGGATTTTGTCACAATCAGCATCAGGGGAATAAAATGAGAGGGTGCCGTAAGATCTGGTGCACAAATCATAGGATACTTCCTCAAATATGGGGCCCATTTTTTCACGGATCTCCGCGAGCATGATATCACCGGGGCTCCTCCCCTTCCAATACCGGGTATCCTCGGTAATGGTCCTCAGGTCGTCTTCCGTCAGCTCTCCCTTGGATTGCTCCGCCCTTAAACGGCGGTCCCCCCCCTCGATCTCAAAACCCACTTTTGAGCTGAAATCCAGTTGTAACCCGACTCCTCGAAACGAAGAGGTTTGTGAACCAACGATCAACTCATTATCAAAGATGGCTACCGGTATCTCATCGCATATTTTCGCGAAAAGCTTTGCCCTTCTCATATGGAGAGGTTGTCCTTCCGTCTCTTTCCATGAAAGTGTGGCAAGGTGAGAACGTATAGGACAGATATACGCTTCACTTTCATAATATAAGTCCCGTAAAGACTCTATACGGGGGGTAAGTACATCAATATTATCAATATTCTGCTTGTAATCAGGGGTTATGGTGATCATGATTTTAGTCCTCCTGTTTAATGGATTAATGAATAATCGGCCAAAATGACCCGGATCTCATTTAAGGACGGGAAGAAAATATTTCCGAACTCTTTTCGCTCCCATGAATCAATCGAGGTTGAAGATAAGCAGGGAAAATGATCGTCGCCGACATATTTAAAAATGTATCCCTTTTCCGATTTCTTGTCAAGGCATTTTCGGTAAATTTTTATCTTCCAACCGGTCACCGGAATAGCCGGTGGGTTTTTGCCCATGGGCATGTCAATCGCGGCCGAATGAACATCAGCCTTCAATCATCTTGAATAGGTTTAATACCAATAGGTTGGCTGCTGAAGACCATAAACGTTGTTTGGGTACTCACGTGTTCAGGTCCATCATCGGATGATGGAACCATAAAATAGGATGAAATCAGAATCGTATTTTTTGGTGGCGCTTTATGTATTTCCAGTCTTGACACATGACCGAGGATGGGTTAGCATACAAATAGTCGGCGACGAACATGATCTTTTGAAGCCAACGGCTTTCAAATGCACGGATCTACCCTTCAACACCTGATTCCTTGGCCATAGAGATTCATGAGGTTTACAGCCTGACGGTACGGTAATGACGTATGACCCATAAGGATAAAATGATATGCGCGTATTCATAACTGGTGGGGCGGGGCGGCTTGGAACCAGGGTCTGTAAAGCCTTTCATCAGAATGGTTTTGATGTGCGGCTGTTTGATATCAGGACGCCCATAACACTTAAAAGGGTCAAGGACCTGGACAATCAAATCCAGGTGGTATGGGGGGATATAACGGATATTGACGCCCTCCGGGAAGCGATGGATGAAATCGACGCAGTCGTCCATATGGCCGTTGTGATGTCCCCGTTGATTCATGAGAGACCGGACCTGGGGAAAAAGGTGAATGTGGAAGGGACCAAGAATATCGTCGACCTGATAAAAGAAAAAGGTAGCGGTATTCCTTTTGTCTATACCTCATCCGTAGCTGTATTCGGGCCAAAGTCGAATATGAGTGACCCCGTTATCTCCGAGCAGGATGAACCCAAACCCAAGGGCATATATGCAGAAACAAAGTATCAAGGGGAGATTGAGATCAAGAAATCAGGCATTGATTATGTGATCTTGCGCCTGGCCTCGGGCTGGCATCTGACGCTGGAGAAAAGTGATATAGCCTATATGTTCAACACACCCCTGAATGCACCCATAGAGGTATTTCATCCGGACGATTGTATCCGGGCGATCTTGGATTCCATACGGAGATTTGACGACGTAAAAGGCAATACCATGATTATCAGCAGTGGTCCGAAATGTCGTATCAGGCACAGAGATCGTGTGGAGGCATTTTTAAAAATTTTAGGCCTCCCCATGCCGCCTGCTGACAGATTCTCCACTGGTCAAGTGAATATAAGCTGGTATGACACGGCGATGTCTCAAGAGCTGCTTGACTACCAAAAATGTACATTCAAGGATTATATTGAGAATTATTCCAATGAGTTGAAGAGGCGATATACACGCTTTTTCATACCGATGATGCGCTATTTCATAGGTCCCGTATTCGGTCCATTCATTGTCAAACATATTTAACGGCCTGTTCGATGTAAATCATTTCAAACATTCATGGCCGCTGAAAGGGAGGACTTCACAAATGGATAAAACATCCGATAAATACAACAAAGAGGTTATTGACAATATCAATGTGCTCACGCCAAGGATTGAGGCCCTGCGTCAATTTTATTTCAATAGTGTCGTCCATATCTGCCCGATACGATCTCACATCGCCACCGAGTCCTGGAAAGAGACCGAAGGGCAGCCTCTCCATATGAGAAGGGCGAAGCTTTTCGCGAAAATATGCGATGAGATACCTGTTGTTATCTTTGATAATGAATTGATTGTCGGTTCTCAAACCCAATCCTTCAGGGGCGTGGGTTTACAGCTTGATTTCAGCTCAAAAGTGGGCTTCGAGATCGAAGAAGGGGATAGACGCCTGAGGGCCGAGCAATCGGTCGGCGAGCTATCCAAAGAGGACCTCAGGATCATCTCCGAGGACGCCCGTTATTGGAAAGGAAGGAGCCCGGGTGATGTCATACTCGCGGAGATCCGTGAAAAAATGGGGACAATATTCGAAGACATTACCTATGAACTCTTTATGAAATCCTATGGAACCATGTCTTTTTTCTGTCCTGAAGCGGATTACGACAAGGTCATACGCGTCGGGCTCAAAGGTATCATTGAAGAGATAGACCGTAAAATTGCCGGCCTTGACTTTACCTCCCCCGAAGACGGCAAAAAATACGATTTCCTTCGCGCCGCCAGACTATCGTGTGAAGCCGTGATTAGGTTGGCCAAACGATACGCGGTGCTCGCCCGTGAAATGGCATCTCAGGAAAAAGATGATAAGAGAAGGAAAGAACTGGAAAGGATAGTGGAAGTATGTGATCGAGTCCCGGAATACCCCGCGAGAAATTTTCAGGAAGGCCTGCAGGTGGTCAAATTCATTCACCTCGGACTCTACCTTGAAGATGGTAACGGTAGCGGTGCCTTGCTGGAGAGGATCGATCAATATTTATATCCTTTATATCAATCCGATATCGATGCAGGCAGGTTGACACATCAGGAGGCTGGGGAATTGCTGGCGGCATTCTGGGTGAAGGTGGCGACAATCGAGGCCATTCCGCCGGGTGTCACGAAGATCACCGGTTCCGGTTATCTGGATACCCGGGCCATACTGGGAGGGGTTGACAAGGATGGAAAAGACGCTTCAAACGAATTAACCTATCTGATACTGCACATGGCCGGACAAATGAAGATGGGTGTTCCCATCTATCTGAGATGGCATTCCAAGACAAGCCGTGATCTGATGTCAAAGGCCGTATGGACAAACATAAAGATCGGATCGGAGCCCGCATTTCACAATGATGAGCAAATTATTCCAGGCCTGGTTGAGGACGGTGTCACCCTGGAGGATGCCCGAAACTATGTCTTGAATGGGTGCGCGAACCCGTTTCCTTATGGTGGTGTCTATGGGACATTTTATTTCTTGAACGGGGGGAAGATATTTGAACTCGTCCTTTATAACGGTTACGATCCCAGGACAGGCAAACAACTGGGTCTCGAGACGGGGGACCCTCGACAATTTGCCTCTATTGATGACTGGGTCGATGCCTTCCTAGGGCAATGGGAATACATGTATGATATTGTTATCAAGGGTTGCAATATCGGTGAACTCACTCAGATGCAGATCTACAGCCAGCCCTTTGTCTCCGCCTTGACACCTGACTGTATTGAAAAAGGAATGGGAGTTCATGAGGGCGGAGCACGCTATCTCCAGTTTTCAGGGGATATCTACAATAAGGTTTACGCGGATGTGGCCGACTCCCTGATAGCGATAAAAGACCTGGTTTACGAAAATAGAAAGCTGAGTATTGAAGAATTGATTGAGGCATGCTCATCGAACTTTGAAGGAGATAGAGGTGAACAAATACGAAATATGCTGAATAATGCCCCCAAATTCGGCAACGATCTGGGAGAGCCGGAAAAAATCTACAAGCTCCTAAACGACCGGGTTGCCGATATCGGCAGATCTCGAAATGGCTATTTCGGATACCCCAAACGGGATATTAAGATCGGAGGGGCCCTTCACAGTGCTCACGGCAGGATTACAGGCGCCCTGCCGAACGGCCGCAAGGCCGGCATTCCACTGGCTGACGGAGGGATCTCCCCCTGTGCGGGGTGTGACATCAAAGGACCGACAGTGACATTGAGGTCCGTGGCCAAGGCGATCGATTTTACGAAAAACCGCTCGGCCATACTCAACCAGAAGATGCCCAAGGCCCTGCTCAAGACCAATGACCAGATAAACCTGTTTATTGATCTGATAGAGACCTATTTTGAGGAATATAACGGGTATCAGATTCAATGGAATATCGAAGACCGAGACACATACCTTGCGGCAAAGGCCAATCCTGACGCGTACAAGAATCTGATCGTCAGGGTCGGCGGGTACAGCGCCTATTTTATCGAGCTTGATCCTTTGCTTCAGGATCAGATCATTGCCAGGACGGAACAATCATTCGTGTAATATGTATCAGTGTATCCCTAAATCACCCGTCATCGTGGATAAAGGCATAACTCCGGATAGTCTGATTCCAAATCAGAAATGAGATAAAAGTTTTGCCGAACAACGTGGGGCAAAGGCTGACGTTGGTGACCTTTATTTTTTTGGTCATTCCCATTCTTTTATAATGTCCTTGGATGGCAAAACAAGACATAATCTTCTGTTTAAAATTCTGAGAGCTGATTCATGCATATCTTTATCAGATGATGAAACACAATCCTCGACAACAATAGTGTAGAAACCTCTACAGGACGAGTCCCTAGCACTTGAATCCACACCAATTTCGGTTGCGATACCGGTAAATAAAATCGTATTTATGCCTCTGTTTCTAATCATGTTCTCAAAATTTGTGCCAATAAATATGCTAGGTGTATGTTTGTATATTATTACATCACTTTCTGTTGGACTTACTTCACTAGGAATTTCAGCTTGAATACTTCCTGGTTGTGCTATTGGTTGTAGTTTTTCTGGGTCATCAATGCCATACAGCTGCATTAATATGAATAATCTCCATGATGAGTCAAACTGTTTTGGCAGCGGAGCTATCTTAGTATATATGACTGGGATCTTATTGCTTCTAGATTCTTTAATAAGTAAGCATAGGTTCTTTAAAAATTCGTCTTTATTGAAGATAGTTTCTACCAGAGCATTTTGGACGTCCCATACGACAAGGGCCGTATGTTCTGGATCTACTATTTCTCGAAGGTTCCTAAATATCATGGATTTACCTCATATCGAAACATTGAATGGAATGAGCTCTAGTAACAGCCCATTTTCTCCAAAAAAATTATGGGAAAATCGTGTAATTGATGGTAAAAAATGTCCAGATATTATTATTAAAATCCTATCCCTACTTATGATATTCCTGTACAAGATAACGTATTTCTTTAAAGACCTTGGTTCCAGGAAGTCCCTTAGCATCAAGTTTTGCCGCATCTTCAAGAGCTACTGCATCACAAAGTTTATAGATCTTGTACAACTCGTCTGGTTGAAGCTCGATGAACTCAACACCCCCCATTTTGCCTGCATCGAGTCCCTTTTGCATTGATTCCATCGAGATTCGCTCTGATTCAAAACTCCAAAACTCCCTAATACCTTTAAAGACCTTCTGGATTTCAGTTGGCAGTTTATCAAAGCTATCCTGGTTCATTGCTTTATTGGGAAAAGGGCCAGGGAAAAAGTCAATTCGAGTCGCGTATTTAATCAATTCACTTAAATGAAATGACTTTAATGTGTCATAAGACATGATTACACCATCTATTATCCCTTTTTGAAGAGAAATATATACGTCTGAAACAGGCATGACTATCCCCTCAGCTCCCAGATCTTTCAATGGACCGATGTGATTTGATAGGCATTTTAGCCTCAAGCCCCTAAAATCCTCTAATTTACGAACAGGCCTTTTGGTCGTAAGGAGCTGATAACCTGGCATATTAGCCAGTGATAAGACCATTACATCAGCCCATTCCGTCTCAATCTCGGGAATTTTTGAACATACCACGTTGTAAATAGCAAGTGCATTTTCTACGGAACATCCATACCAAAATCCTCTTTGCCCCTTGCTAAGCAACATACTGGGCTCATAATCAGGGATTACATTCGCTATATCACAAACTCCCGTTTTAAGTTTTTCAAGTGCTCCCTTACCTGAAATTAAACTCCCCCCGAAATAGGTCTTAAATTTAACCATGCCGTTCGTTCGCCTCTCTATTTCGGCCAACACGTTGTTATCTGCCTGTGAGAGGAAATGTATTTCAGGCATTAATGTGCCATAGGAAAGTACAATAGGCGATGCTGCACTCTTTAAAGGAGGATTAGATTGTGGTTCTTCTTGAGAAATACAGAAACCATCCAATGGTATGAATGTCAGCATCATTGCAAAAATGATATAATTTGATAGCTTTTTATTTCTCATTTATTTGCTCCTTTCGTGTAATATTCTCCAAAAAATTACTTTTATATGGCTTATTGTATCCGTTACATTTCCAAATATATTTCTAATAAAATTTTAAAAAAGCGATTGAATGTTCATTTTCTATAACCTCCCTTTACCGAATATTATTATTGTGGGATAACTCTTAATAAAAATTAACAGAGTACCAAGAGTCCCCCATATTGACACCATGGAACATCATACAGATCAAGGTCACTATCCAACACTATCTAAAAGTTCATTATCAACAATTATGTTCCACTTTAGCCACCGGTATGGATGCGACTACCCCACACACCATGCATACCCCATTTTCACTAATATGTGTTTCCAGAGGTGTTTTGATATAAGAGTTTTCCGTTATTATAAAGATACGTCCTGGATAACTTCGGCAAAGTTATCTACTTTTTCAAGATCCATTATCTTTTCAACAGCTCTTTCCATTTTATCATTTGGAAGGACATAAGATACATTCATCCTGAATTTCGTCACCAGCTCTTCGTCGGACATGATCGTCGATTCCGTATATGGGGAACCTTTTGGAAATTGACGTTCGTCCTTAAAAATATTTTTTTCCGTAACGACCTCAACGGTGGTGATATTGCTGTGTTTCTTCTTCCAATCCAGGCTATATTTTTCGAAATCAGGATGTCCCTCAATGGTGACTTTACTCATGAATCTGAGTAAGAGCGGGTCATGGAGTTGGTCGCTATCTTGCCACAGGGTGCGATCAATCCTGTTCGCGGCAGCGGCAATCACGTAGGGGATGCTGGATTGAGTCGCGACATGATTTTCAAATGTCTGATTGGTATTATAAGATGAGGCGACGCCGGGATTGGTCAATATCCTTACGCTTTTGATCTCATCGGGTTCCAGTTTGTTATCTTCAATGATTTTGATAAAACAATCCAGCGCAACATGTGAAGGTCTGAAGCAAGGATAGGGTTTGTATTCGATTACTCTTAATATCTCCCACTCATGCCCCAGCTTGTCCGTTAATGCATCGGGTTCCCATCGATCACTCCCGTAGGATCTCCATAATCCATGCTCAGCATCCAAAATAGACGCATCCGCGTTATATCCCACCATCGCCATTTCAACCGAGGTGACGGAGGCCATGGCCGCCCAACCTGTAATAAGCTTGATCATTGTCCAGGGAGCCCTGTTGCCGGCTGTCATGATTAATGGGATGGGAATCGGTATCATTTGACCGGCCAGACTCAACGTGTTTATCATTTTTTTTTCGTCAAGCCTGAGAATCTTACCCACCGCGGCCGCGCCGCCTAATAAAGCGGAAGCCATTGGATAAACCGGAATCCTGGTGCCGATGATTTTACCGACTTCACTCCCCTCCTTTTTGGTGAATAAGCGGGTGGTGCCCCTTATGGCCTTTATCAGCCGTGTAGCGATCTCCGTACCCAGTAGGGCTGACAAGATGATATCCTTGCCTGTGGCTTTCATTGCCTCCCCGACCGCCAGACAACCAGGAATCACATAAGGGGGAAAATGGTTATGAAGGCCTGCGAACACATCATAATCCATGGCATTGATGAGTTCACCGTTGGCAAAAGCCGCATGGGCGCGATTCACTCGATCATTCGTGCCGAGGATGGCGGCTTCTTGTTGCCCTCCATATTTTTTCGCAATCTCTCTGCCGCATCTACCTTTTTCCGTCCTGAGGGAAAGAATCGCGACGCCGATTGAATCCAGAAGAAAACGTTTTGATTCATGAATGGCTTCTTCCGGAAGGTTGTCGAAATCCGTATTCATCAAAAAACCTACTAATTTATCCATGATATTATTCATATTTTTACCTTTTGGGGATTTCTTCTCTGTATTGATTGATATTTGGACTCTCAGTACATAAGATTTGGCAGAAAGAGTACCACCGATGGTACCAGCAATAATAAGGCGACATGAAATATATCCGCGATAAAGAAGGGGATTATTCCCTTGAATATATTCTGCATCGGCACCTCCGGGGCCACGCCGGCGATCGTATAAACATTTATGCCGATCGGGGGTGTAATCATGCCCATTTCCACTACCCTGACGATGATGATCCCGAACCAAATGGGATCAAAACCGAGGCTTACCGCCAGAGGGAAAAAGATAGGAATGGTAAGCAGGATCATTGCAAAGGCATCCATGATACAGCCCAGGAACATATACATCAGGATGATAAACAACATAATCATCAGAGGCGGAAACGGCAAACCGCCGATCAAATAGGCCAGTTGATTCGGAATGGTGGTAAGGGCCAGGAAATTGTTAAAAATAAAGGCGCCGATAAGGATAAAATATATCATTCCGGTGGTCATCATGGTCTCGATCAAGGCCTTCTTGAATTTTTCAAAGGTGATTCTGCCCCTGACCATTGAAAAGAGGATAGCCCCGAAGGCTCCGACCCCCCCGGCTTCGGTGGGCGTAAACCAGCCTAAAATCAGTCCGCCCAATACCAAAAATATCAAGGCCACCATCTCACCGCAACCGCTGAAGGCCATGATCTTCTCTTTAAAACTGGTTTTAGGCCCGCGAGGACCCATATGGGGGTTCCACAGGCAAAGAAGATAGATGGTAACCATATAGAAAACAGCCTCAAGTATGCCGGGGACTATTCCGGCGATAAAAAGCTTGCCGATGGATTGTTCGGTCAAGATACCATAGATAATCAACAGGCCGCTCGGGGGGATCAGTATGCCTATGGTCCCACCTGCCGCAACCGAACCGGTAGCGAGTCTGTCATCATATTTCAATCGTTTCATTTCAGGTATGGCCATGAGGCCCATGGTAGCGGCAGTGGCTATGCTGGATGCGCTCACCGCCGCGAATCCCGCTGATGCTCCGATCGTGGCCATGGCAACGCCTCCACGCTGATGTCCCAGCCACTTGGATGCGAGATTGTAAAGGTCCCTGGTGATTCCCGAGGCAAAGGCCACATTGGCCATAAGAAAGAAGAGAGGCATCACGCTGTAGGAATAGTTCGCAATCGTCTCATAAGGGACGAATGTCAACATGGAAAGGGCGGCGGGCGCTGACAGGAATACCAGCATACCGGCAAACCCGATAACCGCCATCCCCAGACCCACCGGCGTTCCGAGGGACAGCAAGATAAAAAGTGCAATAAAGAATAATAAACCTATTATGATCGGGCTCATTTGTCTTCCTTTTGTTGAAATAAATTAATGAGTTTAACCACAAAAACGATTACGCAAAGGATTAAAGCGGCGGCCCACAGGCACTTGACGGGAAAATAGGGCAATCCCAGTGTCTCGGTAAACCCTTCTCCTTTGTACCCCCTTTTAAAAAGGTAGTGGATGGTCATCCAGGCCATTGCCCCCCAGATTCCAACGCCTAAAAGGGCGTTGAATCCCTCAAGTATGGACTGCACACGATTGGATAGGCGTGAGATGATTAACTTCACGATCACATTGCGATCATAAAAAATCGTATAAGAAAGGGCGAAACCGGCGAATACGGCAATAAGCATTTCGGAGACTTCATAGGTCCCCTGAATAACCCCTCCGAATGCGCGGTAAATGACATTGGCTACCGTAAGGACCATTAATGCGACCATTAAGACCGCGCCTCCCGCCATCCCTGAATTGGTTATTTTTTGCACGGTATGGATAAACTTATTCATGACCCACCTCGCTTCTCTTTATTCACTCCGATAGCGTGAATAAAGCAGGTAAACAGAGAACGGATTTGCAGATCGTGCAAGGTGCCGGAGAGGCACCTTGCACATGAAGTTGATAATCGTAAATGATTAATCTAAATGTTTTCGTATCGCCTGAAAGAGTGCCGTACCCGGCAGACCTTTATCATCAAGCTTTTTAGCCGCCACGAGTGCATCTTTCTCCAAAAGTTTGTAGAATTGTTTTAATTCATCCGGTGGAAATTCGATAAATTCCACTCCCGCTGCTTTGGCAGCCTGAATACCTCCATCTTGTGAATCGAAAGCACCCTTTTCAACCTCTTTGCTCCAATATTGCCTGATGTTTCTAAAAGGCCCTTGGATGTCCTTGGGCAATCGATTCAGGCTGTTGAGGTTCATTGCCCTTGTAGGATATGGACCGAGAAAGTAATTCAGTCTGGTCGTATACTTACACAACTCGGTAAGTTTAAAGGTTTTGAAAACATCATAAGGCAGGACTGCTCCATTTATTATCCCCTTTTGCAGGCTGATATAAAGCTCACTGACCGGAACCGAGATACCTTCCGCCCCCAGGGCATTGAGCGATGCGATCATTTCAGGTGTCGTTTTCAGCTTCATTCCCTTAAGATCCGCTAATCTTCGAACAGGTTTGGTCGTAATAAGCTGAAAACTCGGCATATTTGTCAGTGCAGTAACCATGATGTCGGACCATTCCTTTTCAATGTCAGGGAATTCGGCAAGAACTTTGTGATAGATATCCACGGCCTTCACATCATCGCATCCGTACCAGAACAAACGTTGCTGTTTGCTAAGATCAAAGCCTGGCGCATAAACGATGCTCACGTTCGCGACATCTGCTACACCCGCCATGAGTTTCTCATAGCTCTCTTTGGTTGAGATCAGGCTGCCCCCGAAAAAGGTCTGGAATTTGACCCGGTTGTTCGTCTCCTGTTCGATCTTTTTTAAGGCATTTTTATCTGCCGTGGCAAAGTAATGATTTTCACCGATAAATGAACCATAGGTGAGTTTAATCGTATCCGCTGCCTGACAGATGGTATGGCCCCCCGTAATGAGTGATGAAATAAAAATGACTAAAACACTGAAGATAAAAAATATTGCTGATCTTTTCATTTTGCGCCTCCTCATTGAGCTTTAGGGTTGATAATAATTATTCTCCTCATCCGACGGATGATAACACGGATAATTTATAAAGAAACATGCACACAGCCCGAAAAAAATGATACTCGGGGGAACAGGAGTCATTCATATCGTAAAAAACCACTTAAAAATATCCATAGGATGCACTACATTTTTAGGATGATTTTTTTGTGTCGTCGCCGAACATATGACAGACCTATCATACCCTCTATTTTTTTGTCAATTTTTTTATTAAAGCACTCGTAATAATAAGGCTGATTCCGAGGTCTTGAATCGCCCTTTTTCATTCATGTTTTAAATACACAATGCCTGACTCCTCCTATTCTGTGAAAGACGGACCATGTGAGATCCCCTAAAACAACCATGGAAGTTGCGGTTTAAAAAGGGTCCCCCGCATCAATCCGTTCGAGGATTCGGAAAGTAGGAATCTTCCAAGATCCCTTTTTGCTGCCACCATGGATAAACATTTTCAAAAAGGCCATTTTTCTCCATTTTATGGCGAAAAAGATCGTCGCCGACACATTGTTTTTATAGATTCCCCTCTCCCTTGTCAAGCCCATTTGATGCGTCACCACAAAGGTACGGAGACCACGGAATCTTCGTTTCTTTTTCTTTCCGCTGAAAAGATAGAAGGATAACATAACATTCTTCCGGGGTATCTCCGTCTGAAAAACTCGTTGGACTTTGGATCCATAATTTATGTGTTGGTATTCATTTTCCTGCTGGAGGTTGATTGTTTTTCTTTTTCCGTCTTCTCGCGCCAGGGGGAAACGATACATTCCTCCGGGATCTTAGCGGCTCTACAGAAGTCCCATTTGAACGGAACAAGCGGATGATGAGAATATTTGAATCTTTGTTAGGGTATTTAATCATGGCCAGAATACACAAAAAATCCAGTAACATCGCATTAGGAGATTATTTTGACATCGCGACATGGTGGTAGGGAAATCGATTTCCTTATGAGCTTATCAAGGCGTTTGGTAACAGTTTAGTCTCTCGAAAATGATGAGATACAATGCTTGGATTCCGCGACCAAGTCGTGGAATGACGTTTAACCTTACTATCACTAAACCTTTATGAAGCAAGCATTTTATTTTTCCTCATGATTTCCCCTTTTCTGCCTGCCTGCGCCGCGCCCGACGCGGCAGACAGGTCATTCCGCGACCCCTCATCAAGTGCGGGGCAGGCT
>JAFGGA010000170.1 GCA_016930835.1 Deltaproteobacteria bacterium | reverse complement strand
GGTGGGATTCGAACCCACGTGCCCCGCTATTAACGGGACAAGTCGATTTCGAGTCGACCCCGTTACGACCACTTCGGTACCTCTCCGATTTAAGCTATTTCGATCCTCCTGGCCCGGAAGAAATCCTGGAGCAGGGCCCCGCATTCTTTTGCCATAATCCCGGACACAACCTCGATCCGGTGGTTGAGGCGATGATCATCGGCTAGATTATAAATAGACCCGGCAGCCCCTGCCTTGGGATCAAACGCGCCGAAAATCAACCGGGATACCCTGGCCTGGATAAGTGATCCCATACACATGAGACATGGTTCAACGGTGACCACCACTGTGGAGCCCATTAACCGGTAATTCCGCATAATGGCTGAGGCTGACCTTAAGACCAGTATCTCCGCATGGGCCGTGGGATCATTCAGGGCTATAGGTTGGTTATGGGCCGAGGCGATCATTGCACCATCAGGGCCGATCAAAAGAGCCCCGACCGGAACCTCGCCCTCTTGGAGCCCTTTCTTGGCCTCCTCAATGGCCTGCCCCATCAATACATAAAGGTCACCCTCCATGCGCAAAACCTCTATCATAGATGCCGGAACAGGTCAACCGGGTATTTATAATAATTGACTCAACTATCCATAATTTGGTAATAATATGATTATGCTCATAAATATTCAATTAATATGAATGAACAATAGGAAAATTATCGCGGGGAACCAACATTTACTGAAATCAAGCACCGTAGCCAATTGAAAAAATAAATTAAAAAGACAAGACTTTATTGGTTTTGACCTTTCAGTACAAACATTCACAGTGGATAGAGAATGGCTTAATAGGCAGATAGAGCCTACTGCTGATCACACTGAATAGTATCAGTGGCTTTTAACCGGATCGGAGAGAATGAATATGAAAACATTAGACGATTTGTCCCTTCAAACAAATGAAAAGAGAGCTATACAGGAAGCCACAAAAATACTTAAAGAAACATTCCCTATAAAGGAAATCATACTTTTCGGGTCAAAGGCTCGTGGGGATTTTAATGACGAGTCGGACATTGATCTCCTTCTCGTGACGAAGCGCTCTATACATTGGCGCGAAAGACAAGCAATTATCCATACCCTATTTGACGTGGGGATGAAATATAATGTGATATTCAGCATTCTGGATACGACAGAGGAGGATTTTGATAAAGGACTCTTTACCGCGTTTCCAATATACCGGGAAATCATCAATGAAGGAGTCACCACACTTTGACAATCCAACACTCAGAGAACAATTCCCAAAAGGAAATGCTTATCAAATACTGGTTCGAAAAGGCTCATGAATCCCTCGAATCCGCAAGGAATGAGTATAAGGATGGTCGATTGTCTTTTGCCATGAACCGAATTTACTACGCTTGTTTTTACGCACTTACTGCGGTTTTCCGATTTAGGAATAAAACGTTTAAGAAGCATAAAGGGCTTCGTAGTGCTTTACACCGGGATCTCGTTAAAAATAAAATTTTAGAAGATCGTTGGGGTAAATTCTTTGATGATGTGTTTGAGGCCCGTCAGCGGGGTGATTACACACCAATGGTCAAATTCGAGCCGGACCAGCTTGAGTATTTCCTACAACAAACGGAGTATTTCCTGAATGAGATGGAAAAACTTATCAATAAATAAGGCAATCGCGCAACAAGTCACGGTGCTAATCACTTCATTTAAAAGTTTAAATCTCTTGGTGTAATTTCATCCGGAGCTATACAATCGCATCTGGAGAGATATTCATGTATCCATTGGAAAAATATTACTTAATACTCATTCAGAAATTTCCTAAATCCCCCTCACGCGCGAGGAGGAGATCAAAGGACGACACAATCTAATATGAAGGGAGAAAATACCATGACCGACCGAGAAGAATATATAAAAAAAATTAAGGCCAAACTGGATGAATGGAGGGTTGAATTTGAGGTCCTTCGAGCCAAGGCGGATGCGCGGTTTAAGATTGATGAACAGATGGAAAAACTCGGCGAAAAAATGAATGCCTTTCAGTCTAAATTTAGTGAACTCCAAAAAACGAGCGGTGAAGCCTGGCATGATATACGCGAGGGGCTGGATAAGGCGGGCGATTCCCTTAAAGAGGCATTTAAAAAGGCCCGATCACACTTTAATCAGGATTCTTCGGAAGAATAGCATCCGGAAACAAGCACTTGCTTGATGGAATTCTAAGTGACAAACCTTCATTGAAACCTTTATTCGCTTAAAAGGTAATACCTGAATCTTGCACCAATTACCGTAGCGAGGCGCCGAAAGCCTGACTATAAAGCGAAGTTGGAGTGATTTTGACCCGCAGGCATATTACCTATATGGTGAGTATCAAAATCACGAAACAAGCTTTATGATCAAGGCGCTTCACGCCGCAGTAGATGATTGATGCAAGATTCAGGTAATAATCCTTTTTCCATTTACACCTCGCGCCCAGAGCCCGGTTGATGCAATTTGCCCAGAGGCAATCGCTATTCAATATATACCGGTTCCCGGAGGATCAGGCTGATTGCCCTGCCGGCAACAGAGGCCAGCCCGGGGTGGGTCTCCCTGAGGTTCATGACCTGCCGCAAGTGGTCCGCGGTGCGGACGATCAATGAGGCCATATCCCCATCGCTTACCGAGATATGAAACAATAACTGGTCCCAGGGAACAAACTTGGCCCACAGAAAAAGGGCATAGGCGGGCCACGCAAAAATAGGAGGATTGTCAAAACCTTTTTTGGCCTTCTGTTCCCGAATATTGGCCATGCTTTCGATCAGATGATCAAAGGCATCTTCCAGCTCCCTGATATCTTGCCGATCCCTTACCTTGATATCCACATCCTGATCCCTGTCCCAGACAAACAAGGCAATACAACCAGCCAACACTTCCGGTGATAGGTTGCTCAACCCGCCCTTTCGAATGGCCTCGGCAATGAGCAGGGGTTGGTCCAGCCTGAGTTTGGAGGCCCATTCCCCGTCCGAGGTCAGTCGATCATCTTCATCCACAAAGTGCGTGTCCTTTAAAAATCGCAGGTGTCTCTTAAAACTCACCCATAGGCCCTCACCGGTGGGCGCCATACTATCCGCCAGGGATAAGAAGCGGCCCAAAACCCTTCTCAAATCCTTGTTCCGCTTTCCATGACAATCCCTCACATGCTCGCAACTCTCGCAAGGGAGATGATCGAGTCGCCTTTCAATAATGTTTTGTTTGTGGGCCTGATCATCCCGCGCACTTATGTCCAGGGGTTGTAATTGTCCGCTATCCACGCTATCAATGATGGCCTGCAGGGATTCCAGGTCATACTCTTGAGGAAGCGATACAACGGGCTCATAAAGCCACTCAACCTTGTCTAAAGGAATCCTTCGCAATCGAATCTTCTCCTTGCGCATGCGAACCGGTCTATCCAAGGGGTGGGCCCTGCACATAAGCTGGCCTTTGTCTTCATAGGTACTGAACAAGAGGTATTTCTCGTCGTTTTTAATGGAAAAAATCCTTCCGGGCAAGAGGTGGGATCGGGTCAGTTCATGATGAGCCTTTCTTAAAAGTGCCCTTTTCTCCCGTCTCCACTCGGATCGCTTCCTGATAAGCTCCAGGACCTCAAACGGATCGCTGTTATCGCACATGCCGTTGGGGATCAACCTTTTCAAAGATTGTGACACTCTGTGCCATTCCTTCTCGACCGACGATCCTTTTTGCTTTTGTTGGAAAGTGGCAAAGGACCGATCCAGAAGATCTTTCACCTCTAAAGGTGTGTGGGATAACAGCAGGTTCAGGGTCATGGAAAAATTGATACGTATCTGACTCGTCAAGGGCTCCGGAGACGCGCTTTTCAACTCGTCAATAAGCTGTGGGTCCTGGTGAAGTCCGGGGAGGACAAGGGCAAAGCCGATATTATCCTTTCCACGTCTTCCCGCACGGCCGATCATCTGATGAAGATCCGTCGCCGTCAGGTCGGAAAATTCATGACCGTTAAAGCGATCACTCTGAACCAGGACCACGGTGCGCGCTGGGAAATTCACACCGGCAGCTACCGTGGATGTTGAAAAAATGGCGTGCAGATACCCTCTGTTCATCAATTTTTCGATCAAAACCTTCCAGTAAGGAAGCTGCCCCGCATGATGGGACGCGACTCGAGCGTCCAGTAGAGGCCCCATTTGGCGGTGTCCTTCAAGATGGGGATATTCCTGAAGAAAGGATTTAACCTCCTTTCTCATACGGTCTTTAAACCTACTCTCTTCCTCCAAAGGCAGGCATGAAAAAACGGCCTTGTCACAATCCAGGCGTGACTTCAGGAAAAAAATGGCCGGCAGGAGATCAAACTGACGAAGAACGCGGAGAATATCACCATAGTTCGGCACACCGGTTCCCCTTCGCCTGCCATTTAGCGTTTGCGAGGACAGGTATTTTTTAACGCCGGCAGTTAATCCTTTCCTGCCGGATAAGGGAGCAAGCAGGCCGTCGGGAAAAAGAAAGAGCATATCAAGCGGCACCGGTCTATCCACGGAACGGACCACATGGATTTTGGTACCACGATTTTGCCTCAACCAGGCGCATACTTCTTCGGCATTGGATATAGTAGCAGATAAAAGCAAAAGCCTTACACGTGAAGGCATGTAGATGAGGACCTCTTCCCACACCACGCCCCGCTCCGGATCGCTGAGATAATGGGCCTCATCAAGGATTACCAGGTCCGCCTCAATATTGGTGCCTTGATGCATGGCATCATAGAGCTGATTACGCAATATCTCGGTGGTCCCCACAATAATGGATGCGGATGTGTTTTCTTTTCGCTCACCGGTCACAATGCCGCATACGTCCTGGCCGAATTCCTTTGAAAACTCCAGATATATGGAATTGGTAAGGGCCTTCAGCGGCGAGGCATACCATGTTCTCAGTCCTTTAGAGAGATATTGTCCAATGACCTGAGAGGCGATCCATGTCTTACCCGACCCCGTAGGGGCCGTCACAAGCACATCCGCGTCCTGGATCTTATCCAGCGCCTCCAGTTGAAATGGATCCGGGATAAATGGGGCTTCCCCGGGAACACCGATCTTTTTCAAGGTCTGCTTAAGGAGACGGTCCACTCGCGGCTTTTGATAGGCCTCTTTCCGAGGGCCATTGCGTGGTTTATGGCTTTTTTGAAAAGATCGGTGGGAATGATATTTAGGATTGGACATTACTAAACCAGGGATAAAAAAGGCGAAAGGCATTGAGCGAAAGGCGCAGGGGTTAAAAAACCTCTTTGTTACAATCCTCGCGCCTTGTGCCCTGTACCCTGCGCCTTCTATTTAACAAGCTCTGCCGAAACCGTATCCATATCCAGCAGGTTACCCTTCATCATATCAGTTAAATTCATTGCATGGAGGGATCGAAGAACATCATCCAATACTGTCTCGCAACCTTGAGCGACCCTGAGTCCATTGGTATAGACATTCTCCGCAACTTCCCTGACAAAGAGGCGGGCCGAGGCCTTCATGTATGCGATACTTTTTCCCTTACCGTTGTGACCGGCCGCTTTCCTGCACAAGGCCTCCCCTACTTCGCAATGAATCATCATATCGGCGAGTAAAAACATGACATATTGGGATTTAGTCAGCTTGGACTTCCTGGCACCCAGGATCAGATCATTCAACACACGGATGTTTACGGCCAGAGGCCGGGCACCGCAGTCCTCGGGCAGTTTTTCCAGGGCATCGGCCATTGCCAGATAATACTCACCCTTGGAACGTACAGTCTTTTGCAGCCTGAACATGGAAATGAGCCGACGCTGGATCTCGCTAGTGCCTTCATAAATGGTGGTGATCTTGATATCCCGTTTGATCTTTTCCACCTCGTATTCCCGGATATATCCATATCCGCCCAAGGCCTGAATGGCATCATTGGCCGTGGCATCACCGGCCTCCGTGGCAAAATACTTCGCAATGGAACCCTCCACCTGGAGGTCCTCTTCACCGGAGTCCAGGCGACGGGCCACATCTTCAATATAGGCCCGGGCCGCTTCCAAGCGAACCGCATTAGGCACTAGGAGTTTATGGGTGTAGCCCTGTTTTTCAGCCAGGGTGGTCCCGAACTGCACCCGCTCCTTGGCATAGGCGATACTCTTTTCAAGGGCCGCCATGCCACCCCCGAGACCGAATGTGGCCACCATCAACCGGGTATACCCAAATACCTCATTGGACTGTCTTAATCCCTGTCCTTCAACACCGCCCAGCAGATTTTCCACGGGCACATAAAGATCCTCCAGGGTCAAAGGGCACGTGTCAGACGCCCGGATACCGTGCTTATCTTCATGTTTCCCCGGAATGAGTCCTTCAGCCCCGGCTTCCACGACAAAGAAGGTCGGGCCGTCAGGCGCGTCCGCCAGGATCGTATAGAGTTGGGCAACACCCCCGTTCGTGATGAACTGTTTCTGCCCGTTAATCTTGTACCCTTTGATATTGCCGTTCTCATCCTGAACCCGTTCCGCCTTGGTCTTAAGGGCCTGGACATTGGAACCTGCCTCCGGTTCCGTGACCCCATAAGCCACGATAAGCCCCTCACTGGCTATACGGGACATGTATTTTTCTTTCTGCTCCAGCGTGCCCCCTACCCGTATGGGGTCCATACCCAGACATATAGCCAGAAAAGAGGTGGCGATGCCCAGGTCTATTCTTGCCATCTGTTCCGAAACCACGGCAATATCCGCTGCCCCTGCGCCCAACCCGCCGAACTCCTCGGGGATAAAAATCAAATGAAGGGCCACGTCCGGCCCCAACATGAAACGAATAAGATCTAACGGAAAGTCACCCAATCGATCCATTTCCAATTTTTTTTCAACGGTGATCTTTTCCCTTTCCAGTTTTGCCAAGGTATCCAGTACCATGGAAAGAACTTCAGGATCCATTTTAGACTGGTCGGTCATACAGCATTCTCCTTTATATTTTTACTCCTTGATCTTGTTCTTGCGATAATGAAAGTAGGCATCACGAATGGCCACATAGGGATCCAGGGCCGCTTTTTTCATGTCCTCATATTCACCCAGACTCAGTGACGTGCTATTGACTTTATCATATGTATATATACCGATATTTTCTTCCGTGGTAAGGTCCACTTGATTCCATGGATCGAGAAAAAAATCGCCGGCCATGCCGAAGGTGTCGCGCAGGCTGGAAGGTCCGAATATGGGCCAATTAATATAAAAACCAGGCCCGAAGCCATACTTGCCCAAGGTTTGACCGAAATCCTCCTCCTGCTCGTTTAGTTCGAACTTGGTGGTGGCAACGTCGAAAAACCCCGCCAAGCCAACGATGGAATTGGTAATAAAACGACTCAATTCCACCATTGCGCTGTTGAATTTGGCCTGTAGGAGACAATTCACAAAACGAATGGGGAAAGCGATATTATGAAAAAAATTACGCACACAAATGCGTGCTGATTTTGGTACCACCGCACTATATCCTTTGGCTACAGGCCTGAGCACCCATGAGTAAAGCTTATCATTAAAATGAAAGAAAAAACGGTTTATAGGCTCAAGGGGATCCGCGATGGTCTCTAAAACTTCCTCATCATCGCCAAAAGGGTCATCAATGATATCTTCTTCATCATCAAGGTCATCTTCGAGATCATCCCCCTCCGGTGCCTGAACCCCTGTCTCGGATGCGTCCGCCAGCCGGATCCCTGTCGCAGCATCATCGCAATCCTGGGTATGTTGATGTCCCCATATCTCTCTGCATAGGTGGGGCTGATATCCGTAATCCCTGGCCACGTCATCGATATCTGAAAAGGCCACCTGCACCCGGGCCTCTATTTTTTGGTCTAGTTTGACGACCAGTGATCGAAAAGAAGTCGCGGGCGGATAAGCGGCAAACACAAAATCAGAATACTGAATGATAAACAAAATAAAGAATATAAAAAACAAGACGATCCTTTTCATGAGACCGGCTCCTTTGACTTTAAAGCCCATTTTCTTATTCGCTGGGTTCTTCCGCTATCTTCTCCTCAAGTCGTTTGACGAGTTCCTGATAAGATGACTTCATGAGGATATCAGTGAATTGGATTCGATAATTATTTACCATGCTGACGCCTTCAATATAGACGTCATACACCATCCACTTGCCATCTTTATCCCGAAGGCGGTAATTCACGTCTATCTCAGCGTTACTCTTTGATAGGACGATGGTGTTCACGATGGCGTATTTTCCGTCAATCTTTTCGCCCACGTACTTAACGGTCTCTCCTGAGTAGTTCTCCACTTTATCCAAATAAGTGCGTTCAAGCAACCGGCCGAATAGATCAATGAATTCTTTTTTTTCCTCAGGCGTCCGCTCTTTCCAATACTTGGCCATGGCCCGCTGGGAAAAGGCCGCCCAATCAAAAATCTCATCCACGGCTCCACGGACCTTCTGCTTTTTTTCATCTGACTTTTCAGGGGCCTTCAAATCGGAATCTGATAGGATACCGATGACCTTATCAATGGTTGTTTTAAGCTGGTCCGTCGGAGCGCCGGCCCATAGGGATGAAGTCATCGCAAACGTGATAGCCAAAAACAATATCCCTGGCTTGAAAAATTTTTGTCGCATCAGGATCTCCTTCACTTAGACCTTACCAAAAACGAAATTCGAGATAAGCTCTTCCACGTCCAAAGCAGGCAGTGTATCCCGGATTCTCCCTCCGGGAGGGATCATTTCTTCGGCACCCCCCGGGGTGATCATAACGTATTTTTCACCGATAATGCCCTTGGTTTTTATCGCCGCGATGGCATCTTCCTGGATCTGGACATCCGAAGGAAGCCTAAGAACCACCTTGGCCTCATAATCCTCCATGGTAATAGCGGTTACTTGACCGACATCCACGCCGGCGATACTCGCGGATGATCCCACCTTTAGACCGCCTATATTGGAAAAAACAGCGTAGACCTCATACCCATCACCACCAACAATTTCTTCTTTAGCGATCTTCATGGAAAGATATGCCAGGCATAAGATGCCTATCAGGACAAATAGGCCCACCGTTAATTCCAGGTCCAGTTTTCGCATATTTACCTCCTTCTTTTAAGAGCCTCATCCGAAAGGATGTGGAATGATTTCATCGATAGGATATGGGACCGTCAATCTCTCCCTTAATAAACTGTTGAACAATCGGATCGTCAGACGTCACGATGTCATGAGGTGTACCTTCCGCCAATATCACCCCATCATGCAGCATGGCCACCTTATCCACGATATCAAAAATACGAGGGATCTCATGGGTCACGATAATACCCGTGAATAGATACTTCTTATGCAAGTCATTGATCAAATTCAGGATGGAATTGCCGATAATAGGGTCCAAACCTGTTGTGGGCTCATCAAATAGCATAATCTCCGGATGCCAGACCAGTTCCCTTGCAAAGGCGGTTCGCTTGACCATCCCACCGCTGATCTGGGATGGAAACCGGTCCTCCGCGCCGGCGAGACCCACCTGGGCCAGGCTGTCTAAAACCTTTTCCCGGATTTCGGCCTCGTTCATCTTGGTCTTTTCTCGTAAAGGAAAGGCCACGTTATCGTAAACGGTCATGGAATCAAAAAGCGCACCTCCCTGAAATAGAAAGCCCATGTGTCTTCGCACCTGGGTCAACTCACCACTCCTCAGACGGGCGATATCTTTTCCATTAATGAGGATTCGGCCTTTGTCCGGCTTTAATAGGCCCGCTACGTGTTTTAAGAGGACGCTCTTACCCTTACCGCTCCCCCCAATTAAGGCTAGAACCTCTCCTTTATTGATGTCTAAGGAAATACCCTGAATGATCTCATTGTCACCGAATGATTTATGGAGATCTTGTATCTGAATCATGTTGAATCTCTAAAAAAAGATGGACGTCATCACATAGTCCCAGACCAAAATCAATACCGCTGAGAGCACCACGGACTGGGTCGTTGCTTTGCTAACACCTTCAGCGCCTTGTCCTGCAAGCTGAACATAAAATCCTTTAAAACATGAAACCCAGGCAATAATAACGCCGAAACTTAAGGATTTGAATATCCCTTCCGTAATATCCTTCATATCTACACTCGTTGCCATCTCGCCAAAATAGACACCGCCTCCCAATCCAAGGAGTTTAACACCCACCAAATATCCCCCATAGATGCCGATGACATCAAAAAAGGCCGTGAGTAAAGGCAGAGAGATAATAGCCGCCAATAAGTTTGGAACAAAGAGGTAGCGATATGGGCTGAGCCCCATTAACTCCAATGCATCAATCTGTTCACTGATCCGCATAATCCCGATCTCAGCGGTCAAAGCTGATCCGGCTCTAGCCGTCACCATCAATGCGGCGAGTACCGGGCCCATTTCTTTGATTAAAGGAAGTGCAACCGTAGGCCCCAGAAGAGCATCCGATCCGAAATATTCCAGGATGCGAAATCCCTGGAGCCCTAAAACCATACCAGTAAAAAGCCCTGTCAGGATAATCACAAAGGACGATTGCGCTCCGATAAAACGGATCTGTTTTAATAGGCGATAAAATTTTAATGGCGGGATAAAAATATAAAAAACGGTTTTGATAAGAAAAAGGCCCATAAGGCCTATTCTGCTGACAATCAATATTACAGACCCACCTAATCGTCTGATCATATCCATAATTGGGCCTTTCTCCATAGAACGGGCTATTGAAATATTCATCTCAAGTCTTCAAATGGCTGCACGATCCTTTACCATTTATATAGCCATTAGACAACCCAAAAAATCTCCACGAATACGCTCGTAGGGAACCAGGGTCGTCTTTACCCGCTCACGCAGCATCCTTGGATTGCCAATTTCAGGTTTATGGAGTCTAACGCCACCGGCAAACCCATGGGGATCGTGATATTCTTTTGCCCGTGCCCGGCGGGCAACCCGCTGCATACGGGTATATTTAAAACATCGCCCAGATCGGTAAATAATCGTTCTAGAGTCTGTAAATCACCGCAATCTTCAAATTGGCCCATGATCAGTCCGGCAAGATCATTCAATAGACCGGTAAGCCTTAAATGGGTTAGCATTCGGTCTATCCTGTATAAGGACTCCCCTTTGTCTTCAACAAACAGGACCACATTATGCAGGGAGGGCAAAAAGGGTGTGCCGACAAGGTGACAAATGAGGCTCAAGTTCCCACCCAATAGAATCCCGTCAGCCCGACCCGGGACCAATGTAGTTCCTGAGGCAAGATCCAATACGATTGACGCTGAAGAAACAAACGGTCCAAAAATCAAATCTGGGTCTTGACCCTGTGATAACTCCCTGACCATGGGCCCATGAAAGGTCACAAGGCCGGTCTCTTTATATAACGCCAATAAAAGTGCCGTGATATCACTATATCCCATAATAATTTTAGGATTATCACGCACCAGATGATAATCGATTTTATCCAGGAGCCTGGAGGTCCCATACCCACCGCGAGCGCAGAATATGGCCTTTATATATTGATCTCCAAACATGGTATGAAGGTCTTCCGAACGGGAATCATCATCACCCGCCAAATAGTGCATTTGATCGTATAAATGATTTGAAACTTGGACGTCGTAACCCATTGAGATCAAAAGATTGATACCTGGAGTTAATTCGGATGGCGTAACAGGGCCGGCTGGCGCGATAATGCCGATCCCATCACCTGGCTTGAGTCGCGGGGGTCTGATGCTCACCGATTCCTCTGAAAAATGATCATTAGACCTTCAAGCGTCAAAAACTCCTCCACATGTTCGATAGTCTCGGTCTCGTCCGCGATCAGCGGCGCCAGGCCACCTGTGGCGAGCACGGTTTTCACGGTATTCATCTCCTTTTTGATGCGATTCACAATCCCATCCACCAAGCCTGCGTACCCATAGACAATGCCCACATTCATGCTGCTGATGGTATCTTTGCCGATCGGATTTTTGGGTTTCACAAAGATCTCCACGCGCGGGAGTTTAGAGGCCTTTTGGAATAAGGCCTCGCAGGATATGAGCACGCCGGGCGCAATGGCGCCACCGATGTAAGCGCCATCCTCGGAAACACAATCAAAGGTAGTAGCCGTCCCGAAATCAACCGCGATCAACCCTGTCTTATACTTCTCATAAGCGGCGACGGCATTAACAATCCGGTCCGCTCCCGCCTCCTTCGGATTATCAATCCGGATGGGCATGCCGGTTTTTAACCCGGGCCCCACAACCATGGGGTGGATATTAAAATAACGCCTAGACAATTCTTCAATAGTGTTTAACAAAGGTGGCACCACACATGAAATAATGATGTCCGTGATATCTTCCATTTTGATTTGAGAAGATCGAAATAGGTTACGGATCAAGATTCCCATCTCATCTGCCGTGGCTTCTCGTTCAGTCCTGACCCGCCAGTGCTCAAGGATTTGATCCTTCTCCGTCACGCCCAGAACAATATTGGTATTGCCGATATCAATACACAACAACATAATTTATTTCCCCTCTCCCATCCCTACGCTTCCTCTTTTAATGGCATCCATCATTTGAACGGTTTCCACGGCCATTTTTACATTATGGACGCGAACGATATGGGCACCGTTCAAGACACCCGCCGCCACCGTTGCCATAGTCCCCGTATCTCGATCCGAAGGTTCTCTATTGATAATATGCCCGATAAAGGCCTTTCGGGATGAACCCAGCAGTATAGGGCTTCCCAGTTCCTTAAATTTCGTCAAATCTCTAATAATCTCAAGATTGTGGTCAAAGGTTTTTCCAAACCCGATGCCTGGATCGATGATCAGCATCTCTTCACGAATACCACCACGAATGGCCGCATCCAAAGCATCTCGTAAAAAACTGATTATCTCGGGTATGAGATTCCCATAGACGGGATTTCGCTGCATATCGGCTGGTGTACCCTTCATATGCATAATAATCACCGGCACGCCGGCCTCTTCGGCCAGCGGAATCATATGGGGATCAAATCGAAGAGCACTGATATCATTGATTATGGAAGCGCCGGCCTTGAGGGCCTGGTTCGCCACTTCGGCTTTATAGGTATCGATGCTGATGGGTATGGTGAGTTCTTGACTCAGGGCTTCGATAACCGGTATCACCCGAGCCAACTCATCCCTGGATGAGACCTTCTCCGCATAGGGACGAGTGGATTCGCCACCTACGTCAATAATATCCGCGCCATCGCGGGCCATGGCCAGGCCGTGTTCAATAGCTTGCTCTGTTTGAAAATGAAGACCGCCGTCGGCGAATGAATCCGGCGTGACATTTAAAATCCCCATCACATGGGTTCTTTCGTGAAGGGAAAGCGAATAGTCGGCCCAGGTCATTTGAAATGCCGACCCTTGAATTGGACTCAATTCGTTTTCCCCTCCACCCCGGTGTCTTCGGCCTCTTGCTTTACCCCGGCAATAATCTTTTCAATATCGTCGCCGTCCAGGGTTTCTTTTTCGAGAAGAGCCTTGGCCATAACATGTAAAATATCGAGATTATCAATAAGCAATTGACGGGCCTTTTGGTAGGCATTGGTCACGATATTTCTGACTTCTTCGTCGATTTTTTGAGCGGTTTCCTCGCTATAGTCCCGATGCTGGCTGATCTCCCTACCCAAAAATATTTGCTCTTCCGTTTTCCCGAATGTCAAAGGCCCAAGCTTGTCGCTCATGCCATAATCACAGACCATTTTCCTCGCAAGATCGGATGCCCTTTCAATATCATTGCCTGCTCCGGTCGTCTGCATGTTTAGAACGATCTCTTCCGCAACGCGTCCACCCATTAAGATACTGATGTTATTTAACAGATAATCCTTGGGGTAAGTGTGCTTCTCATTCAAAGGCAATTGCTGCGTCAAGCCCAGGGCTCGACCACGAGGAATGATCGTCACCTTGTGAATAGGATCGGTGTTGGGTAACAATTTTGCTATGAGGGTATGACCCGATTCATGATATGCAGTGGTTTTTTTCTCTTCATCACTGATGATCATGCTCCTACGTTCCGTTCCCATGAGGACCTTATCCTTGGCATTTTCAAAGTCTACCATTTCGACCTTGTCCTTGCCCCTTCTTGCAGCCATCAATGCCGCCTCATTCACCATATTTTCCAGGTCAGCACCTGTGAAGCCAGGTGTTCCCCTGGATAGGACCTTCAGATCCACATCATCCGATAGGACTGTTTTTTTCGCATGGACCTTTAAGATCCCTTCCCTTCCCCGTATATCAGGCACAGGGACGACCACTTGCCGATCAAAACGGCCAGGCCTTAAAAGGGCCGGGTCCAGGACATCCGGTCGGTTGGTGGCTGAGATTAGAATAACGCCTTCATTGGATTCAAAGCCATCCATCTCCACGAGGAGTTGATTGAGGGTCTGTTCCCTTTCATCGTGCCCGCCCCCCAAGCCCGCCCCGCGGTGACGGCCGACAGCATCGATTTCGTCGATAAAGATAATACATGGCGCATTTTTTTTCCCTTGAACAAAAAGATCACGGACACGAGAGGCGCCGACTCCCACGAACATCTCTACAAAATCGGAACCGCTTATGCTGAAAAAAGGCACACCGGCCTCACCGGCGATGGCCCGCGCCAAAAGGGTTTTACCCGTGCCTGGTGAGCCTACAAGAAGGACGCCCTTGGGGATCCGTCCACCCAGCCGGGTAAACTTTTTGGGATCACGCAAGAACTCGATGATCTCTTGCAGTTCATCCTTGGCCTCGTCAATCCCAGCCACGTCTTCAAAAGTGACTTTTTCTTGTGAATCGGACATCAATCGTGCCCGGCTCTTGCCGAATGAAAGGGCCTTCCCCCCACCTGCTTGCATTTGCCGCATAAAAAATATCCATACGCCCACAAGCAACAATAATGGAATCGCGTTGAGAAAATAACTAAGCCATGGGGATTCTTTAATGGGTTCAGCTGTTATTTTAACCCCCTTGCTCCGAAGGAGCTTTATTAATTCCGGATCCTCAGGTGCAAAGGTCTTAAAATTTCCAATTGAAGATGTTCCGGATATGTTTTCACCCTGGATGGTGACTTGACTGATACTGCCGTTCTCCACCATGTTTAAAAAATCACTGTAGCTGACCTGCTGGGTAGCCCTATCCGGTTGATTAAATACCTGAAATAACATGAGCATCATCAAGAGTATGACCAACCATAATGCAAGGTTTTTATAAAAAGGTTTCAATGAAAACATCCTCCTATATCGTTATACGCATTCAAAGATCTTCTAAGTTATCATCAATATATTTTTTTTCAAGTGGTTGATCCTATTTTCCTATTGCTTTTATATCACACCCTTTTTCTTAATTATACTTTTTCTTGAAATAGGAAGGAATTCACAAGATGCATGGATAGGTAATCTTATAACAAAACATGGTACTAAATTCCGTAACTGATTTGGAACTCAATTACATATTCTTTTCACTTTTTTCAAATGATTATTGCAACTACCTAATTTTACAAGTAAAATTTATGATATGCCCAGCGTATTCCATATGGCACACGACTTGCTGTTTATCGACTCAACATAACATGACATGAGGTTTTCACGGTTATTATCGGTAAATTGAAAGATGGATGCGTCAAGGAGATATTAGAAAGCAGTATATAGAACGAAACTTGAATAAGGCAATTATATGACTTCAAAACTACAACATTATCTAAATCCTTTACATGTATATTGTCGATTAAGAGATGTTGGTTTGTCTAAAGGAACAGCCTCTCTCGTCGGTTGGCTTTATGAATGTTTGATCTTTAGATGGTTGATATTGCGGTCCGGCAAAAAAAAGGATCCATATAAAGGAGAACAGATCGCTTTTTAGAAAAGGAGGGGGACCGCAATGCATTAGATGTCGATATGTCACTAAACTTCAATACCTATGATAAACCATGTGAAAGCTTAAGGCGCACAAAGGTTATATTTTAAAGAGAGGGAGTTTCTAGTGGCATATCAAAGGCTTCTCGGGTGCGCGTGCTCTTTTCCCCGGTGCGAGTCAATAACTTTTAAAAAGAAAAGGGTTGCACGGTGAAACAACGGCATTTTGGGAAGTCCATAGCTAAAACCCAGTCAATCGGTAAACAAACAGCCAAATCATTTTAGCAGGCGCATTAAGGTGGGTAACTCTTTAATAAAAAATATAATTGATGATCAATATGATTCATCATGAAAACATGAGGGGGGTGATAAAATCATTTACAATTTTTGACCAGGCTTACTTTGAAAAGCCTTTCTTTCATAATCCCTTTTAATGATAAATTGTTTCTCCCATACCCCGATTGAGTATCATGCTCAATTGGGGTATAATATGAAAAATGAAAAATGAAACGGAGTCGATTTTGGGCCAACTTGAACGGACTTTTATAAAACAACTAGAAAAAGGCGGTTTGGAATCGAGTTTTATCCCTGGTTTTATCAGGAGCCTCGCGAAGACCATATCTCTAGACCCCCAATTAAATCATCTACAAATCAATGAACGCCTTCAATATCTAGGCTGGGATGGATTTGAGCTGGATTATCATACCCTGCAATTGGCTGTTGCTTGTTTTGAGGCGAACGGTATTGAAAACATTGGAAAAATGCCGTTGAAATAAGAGTCTTTGCTTTTATTTCCTCCAATATTCCGGCATCAACAATACGATGACCGTATAAATTTCCAACCTTCCCAACAGCATGCAGAAAATCAGGACCCATTTTCCTGTAAATGGAATAACCTGGTAATTATCCATAGGTCCCACAATGCCCAGTCCGGGTCCAACATTGAAGATACAAGCAGCAACGGAGATGAAAGAAGAAATCATATCCAGGCCAATAGAAGCCATAATAAGGGATGATATTACAAACAAAATTAGATAAAGAATAAAAAATCCCCAAATGCTGCCCAATATTTCCGGGGGTACGACCCGTCTACCCATCTTCACCGTTGTAACGGCATGGGGATGGATAATACGAAAGATCTCCCTATAGCCGTGTTTGATAAGCAAAATGACCCTCAGGGTCTTAATACCCCCCCCTGTGGACCCCGCCATGCTGCCCAAAAACATGCATACAATTAATATGCTCTGAGAAAGGATAGGCCATGCCTCAAAATCCGCTGTAACGAATCCCGTTGTTGTGATGATGGAAACCACCTGGAATGCCGCAAATCTGAAGGCGGTTGTAAACGAATCATAAACAACCCCATAAATATTCAAGGTGACCATGGTTATGAAAACAGCAACGATAATTAAAAAAAATCGGCATTCCGGATCCTTTCCAAAGATGGTGAACTCTCCTTTGATCAACCGATAATGTAAAGAAAAATTAATACCCGCGAGGAGCATAAATATAATGATCACCCCGTCAAAATATGAATTATTATAATAAGCTATACTGCTGTTTTTGGGAGAAAAGCCCCCGGTCGGCATGGTACAAAACGCATGATTGACCGCATCGAATAACGACATGCCACCTGCGAAAAGTAATATGACCTGCAGAAACGTAATAGAGAGGTATACCTTCCATAACATTTTCGCTGTATCGGATATCCTCGGTTTCAACTTATCCACTACGGGACTAGGGACTTCCGCTTTATAAAGCTGCATACCACCAACCCCTAGAAACGGAAGAATGGCTATGGAAAGGACGATGATCCCCATACCGCCGAACCACTGGATGATGCTTCTCCACAAAACGATACTTCTTGGTAATCCTTCGATGTCCCTAAGTATGGTAGCCCCGGTCGTGGTAAAACCTGACATGGTCTCAAAATAGGCATCGGTTAATCCGGAAATCGCCCCGGTAAAAAGAAAGGGGATAGCGCCCACCAGACCCGCAGCTACCCACCCAAGTGTTACAACGGCAACACCATCACGATGATTTAGATGAGAGTCGGGATCTTTTTGAGTGACCAACAAGAGAAGAACACCTATGGCCAATGATAGAAGAATAGAATAAAAAATGCCCCAAGAGGCGCCATCAGCCATAATAATGGAAACCATCAAAGGGGCACTCATGGAGACACCCAAAAATAGAACGAGTATCCCCACAAATCGAAAAATAATATTCAAATGCATCAGAAATAATCCAGTTTGACGGTCAGCATTTTTTCAAGCTTGGGAATCACCTTATGAAGGGCGAAAATAATCAAACGATCCTTAGGCTCAATAACACTTTCACCATGGGGAATAAAGGTTTCATCTCCGCGGGCAATGGCACCGATAAGGGCACCTTTGGGAAATTTCAACTCGGAAATTGGTTTATGGACGATATCGGATGTCTCCAGGGCCTCCGCATCAATAACCTCCGCGTGCTCGCCTTTTAATGGAGCTACGGATATAATCTTGCCCCTCCTGATGTATTGGAGAATGGCCCGGACAGCGGAAAGCCTTAATGTCACGACAATGTCGATCCCAATAGCGGAAACCAATGGGATGTAGCTTGATTTGTTAATCCGCGCGATGGTCTTTTTGGCGCCCAATCCCTTAGCCAGAAGAGATATTAAGACATTGCTCTCTTCGTCACCGGTGATGGCCACCATGAAATCCACCTCTCGTATGTTTTCCTCCTGAAGCAGATCCTTATCCGTTCCGTCTCCGTTAATGACGATCACATGCTCCAATTTTTCGACAAGCTCATTACATCTCGTGGAATTTTTTTCGATGAGTTTGACATTCAACCGTGTTTTATCAAGAGACAGGGCCAATGCTGTTCCAGTTGCGCCGCCACCGACAATGATAACCCGATTTAAGGCCTCATCCTTAACACCAAGGAATTGAAACAGGTCGCTAAGTTCATTGGTTCTGACCACCACATAGACCAAATCGTTCGCTTGTAAGGTATCCTTGCCATGTGGAATAAAGACTTCTTCACCCCGAACAATAGCCCCCATCAAGACTTTACCACCCAATTCCCTGAAAGATTGAAGCTGCCGATTCACAAAAGGAGAATCCGCCTTAATCGTGTGGCCGACCAGCTTGATCCGACCATCCAAAAAGTCTATCATATCGGATGCCCCGGGAACCAACATAAGGTTCCGAATCGTCTGAACCATTTCAACTTCAGGGTTAATGATCTGGTCAATCCCCAGAAGATCTTGGCTGAATAACCCTTCTTCCTCAAGATATTCGGAATTCCTCACGCGTGCCACTTTAACAATATATTTATTTAGAGACCTGGCCAGCAAACAAGCAATCAGATTGACTTCATCACTATCGGTTGCAGCCACTAGCATATTCGCCTCTGATATACCGGCACTCTTAAGCATGCCCGGACTGGTACCCGATCCGAGAATGGCCTGCACGTCGAGGTTCTCGGTAATCCGCTTGATCTTTTCCGGGTCCTTATCGATGAGCACGACATCCTGGTTTTCCTCGGAAAGTTTTTGGGCGCTATGGAATCCGACTTCTCCGGCCCCTACAATGATAATTTTCACAAAATGACTCCTGGAAGGTTTTTGATTCCTTGAAGTGCTTTGGCAGGTATCAGTGCAATAAGGTTCACATTTTTAGTCCAGAACAAGGATTATGTCAATACCCCATGCCTGGAACTCCACCAGCCGAAAAGAAGGGAATTCTCTATAGGCTTGAAAAACATAAAGAACGAATCGATTTCGGTCCTCGATACAGTCACCCCAAAATAGCTATGATAAAAACACCTAACATCATAACAAATGCCCCAAAAAGGCGCTCCCTAAGCTGTTGTTCCTTGAAAAGCACAACCCCGAAAATAACCCCGAATACAAGGCTGGTTCGCTTAACTGAAAGCATATAGGCCGCCTGGATAAGTGAGATGGCATAGGCATGGCTGAAGTTTACAACGGCGACCACCAGGCCGGATACGATGCCAGGTATTGGCCGTTTAACAAGACTTTTAAAGGTTGTCCCGGGAATCATGGGAAACAAGACAAATAGAAAAAGAGAAAAAAAAGAAATAACTTACGGCAAAAAATTGTGGGCTTGAATGAAGAATGGCGAGCTTACCGTTAATGGCAGTCAGGGAATAAATAAATGATGTTAAAAGCATATATCGCGAACCGGGTTCTTTTATAATGGCCTTGAATGGAGCGAGCCATTCAACTTTGATCCTGGATAAATTGAGAAGATAAGCCCCGATAATGATTAAAAAAATACCCATGATTCCCCACACATGAAGCCTTTCCCCCAAGATAATATAGCCCGTGATCATGACAAACGCCGGTGTGAAAGCCAGGAAAGGGACCGTCAAGGAAAGGGGAGAAGACTTAATGGCATTCATATAGCTCAAAAGGGCACACAACTCTAAAGGTAGCCCAACAGCCAGACAAACCCAGAAGGTCGTGTCCAGTTCCGGCCAAGGTAGGGTAATAAGACCAATGGCAAGATAAGGAAATGCGTAGGCAAAACGGATAATCGCCATTTCATAAGGTGTCAGATCACTGAAAAACCGTTTTGAGATTGTGTCGCCAACGGCAGTGCAAAATGCGGTCGTGAGGGCCAAGAAAAACCAAAGCATAAAAGATTTCTCCAGGAATTTATCCCGCAAGGTGGGGGTCGAGATGACATATTACGCTAAAAAACGATTTCAGCAAACTCTCCAGATGAGAGGGCCAAATGGCTATGCATTATTATAGGATGTTAACAGGTTGGAAATGCTTGATTTCATATGGACAGTTATAGGATATGATGATAAATTGTCTACCCAAAATTAAAAAAAGGAGAATGCTCTTTGCCCAAAAAAAGGATCCAAGAACTGGATATTGAAACGATCAGCAAAAAATTGATTCCCTATATCGAACGATTTTCAGATGCCCGGGTACTTGTCATCGGAGATATCATCATGGATGAATATATCTGGGGTGATGTCTCACGGATATCCCCGGAAGCCCCCGTGCCGGTTGTCGAGGTGCAAAGAGAAACCATGATGTTGGGAGGGGCTGCCAATGTGGCGACGAATATCAGATCTCTCGGCGGTCAAACAATCATTTGCGGTGTGGTGGGTAATGATTCCATTGGAAGAAAGATTATCAAGGAAATAAAAAAAATCGGATCCGACACGGATGGTATCGTCATCGAACCCGAAAGGCCATCCAGTCTTAAGACGAGAATAGTCGCCCATAATCAACAAGTAGTCAGATTTGATCGTGAATCGCGACGTGAATTGCATGGCGAAAGCCTTCATCACCTTCTTGGTTATATTAAGAAATTGATTCGAAAGATCGATGCGGTGGTGGTTGCGGATTACGGCAAGGGTGTTATCTCCGGTCGGATGATGAAGGGGTTAAGGGATCTGCTTAGAGGCTCTGATATTCTGTTAGCTGTCGACCCAAAAGAAAATAATTTTAAGCACTACCAAGGGATCGATATTATTACACCCAATCACCATGAGGCCGGTGCATTCTGTGGTTTTAAGATCGTTGACGAAAAAACATTGATCAAGGCAGGCACCCAGATGCTCGATACGTTACAATGTCGCTCCGTCTTGATCACTCAAGGTAAAGATGGTATGACCCTTTTTGAAAGCGATGGAGAAATCTACCATATACCAACCGTCGCCCGTCATGTTTTTGATGTGACCGGTGCGGGTGATACGGTCATCGGCACGCTCTGTCTGGGTCTAGCCTCAAAAATGGATATGAGATCCGCGGCCGTTGTCTCCAATTTTGCCGCGGGAATCGTCGTGGGTGAAGTGGGGACGTCCACGGTCACTTCTGAACAACTAACAAAGGTCATTCAGGGCAGATGAGCACACCTTGTGAATCAGAAAAAGTTAAGCTGATCATCAGCCTTTTTTCATCTCAAAAAGAGCTCGTTGATGATGGGATCAACAAACTGGAGGAATTTTTAGGGCGGACGGATTGGGTCAGCCCGGGCCTTTATTTTGACCGTACCCAATATTACGCCAAAGAGATGGGTTGGCCTTTGCATCGAAAATTCACCACTTTTCAAAAGCTCATCTCACCCGAAGCGATTGTAGATATAAAATTAGCGACAAATGAATTGGAAAAAAAATACAGCCAGGAAGGAAGGCGACAAATCAATATCGATCCTGGCTACATCTCCCTTGAGCGATTGGTTCTGGCAACGGGGAAAAATTACACTCACAGGATCTATCTCTCCAAGGGGATTTATGCTGACTTGACCCTGGTATTCAACAAAGGCGGCTTCAAGCCTTTGGATTGGACCTACAGGGACTATGGGGATCCTCAGTTCATTCACTGTCTAAATGTATTGAGGGAAAAATACAAAAGACAGCTTCGGGGATTGGAATCCATACAATCTTAAGATAAACACATATCTTTCCCAAAACAAAATTTAAGGATACGGAGATCAATTTTGATAAAAAGCATGACAGCCTATGGTCGTGGTGACTATAGTGATAACGACAGAGCCTTCACAGTGGAAATAAAATCTTTGAACAATCGTTTCAAAGACATCGTTCTTCGTTTCCCTAACGCCCTCCAGGCCATGGAAGATGAAATCCGATCCATAATCGCTTCCAGAATTCAAAGAGGTCGTATTGAGGTCTCCATCAAATTTGAAAGGATCGAAAAAAACGCCGACTATGGTTTGGAATTAAACCTTCCTTTAATCCGATCGCATGTCCGAATATTCCGGCAATTGAACGAGGAACTGGGTTTGGATGAAAAAATAAGACCGGAATATCTCCTCCAGGTAAAGGATGCCATTCTCTATAAACCCGTGGAAGAGGATCTCGATGCCTTAAAACCGGGTCTTCAGAAGGCCTTAAACCAGGCCCTTGATTCCTTGGAAGAGATGAGGATCATTGAGGGACAAGCCATTGAAAAAGACTTCTTGAAAAGATTGAATCTGATCCAAGGTTACCTGGATCAGATTGAAAAAAGATCTCCCCTGGTGGTGGAAGAATACAGAACAAAACTTAGAGACAAAATCAACACCCTTACCCAAGAAATACAAATCGATGAAACACGCCTGGCTCAAGAAGTCACCATCTTCGCGAGCCGTTGCGACATCACCGAAGAGATCGTACGAACCAAAAGCCATTTGAAACAATTTCGAGATTATATGTCTCTGGATGATTCCATCGGCAGACGCCTGGACTTCCTTATTCAAGAGATGAACAGAGAGGTAAACACCATGAGCTCAAAGGCCTCTGATTCATCCATATCCATTAATAGCGTAGAGATCAAATCGGAGCTTGAAAAGCTAAGGGAACAAACACAGAATGTTGAATGAGAGGGAATAACATGAGTCACAAACTGGTAAATGTTGGTTTTGGGAATTCAGTGGTTTCGAGACGCGTTGTTGCGATTATTTCTCCAAATGCAGCACCCATCAAACGCTTGAGGGATGAGGCCCGTGAGGAAAAAAGATTGATCGATGCGACGCAAGGCAGAAAAACCAGATCCGTTATTATCACGGACAGTAATCATGTTATCTTATCGGCGATTCAATCTGAGACCATTGCACAAAGATTCAGTCCTGATCTAACCGTCCCCAAAGATGAAATCGAAAACGAAAAATGACCGGATGGATATATGTCATATCCGGCCCTTCAGGGGTCGGCAAATCAACAATGATTCGTGAATTGCGAAGTCAATGTGAGGGGTTAGGATATTCCGTGTCACATACCACCCGATCGCCAAGGGCTGATGAAACCAACGGCATCAATTATCACTTTGTAGATACCGATATATTCCAAAAAATGATCCACAATGGCGCATTTGTGGAATGGGCAAAGGTATATGATGAATATTATGGGACCTCTTTTTCTGGCTTACGGGAACAGTCGGATCAAGGTCTTGATGTAATCTTGGATATTGACAGTCAGGGGGCAAAAAATATTAAAAACCATTTTCGAGAAAGTGTCTTGATCTATGTTCTTCCACCGTCGATCACGGTCCTTCAAAAAAGGTTAAAAGAACGGGCCACGGATGACGCGAAAACCATACATGCTCGATTTCAAAAGGCCGCCAAGGAATTGCAAAATTGTGTTTGGTACGACTATATCATCTTGAATGATGATCTTATAAAGGCCGTGGATGAATTGAAATCCATTATTATCTCCCATCGCTGTCGAACCGACCGAATGCGACCGAAGATCAAAGACATCATTGGGGATAAAACGAAATCCTAAACTGACCATTGGAATGGAGAAAGTTTATAAAAGGCAAAAACAAACAAAGATCCGACCTCATACCTGGTTTTCACGCCGTCAAAGAAGCCCTAACACAACGGCAAGCCCTGCTTGGACAAATCTGGGTTGATGAAGGAAAACATTCTCCCAGAGTTCAAGAACTCATATCTATGGCTGAGGGAAAAGCCATCCCCGTAAATTTCAAGAAATCATCAGACCTTGACCATCTTTTGTCCAATATAACCCATCAAGGCATCATCGCATTTGCAAAGGCATTCCAATATATTGATCTGGAGCAACTCATTCATGATTCCCTACAAATCCCAGGTCATGCCCTTTTGATTGCCGCGGATCACATCACGGATGAAGGGAACCTTGGTGCTCTCATAAGGACTGCTGTTTTTTTCGGCGCTCACGGTCTCATCATCCCAAAAGATCGATCAGCCCAGGTGACGGAACAAGTTCGAAAAAGATCATCCGGGGCTTATCTACAACTTCCCATCACCAGGGTGGTGAATCTCGGCAGGGCCCTGGACACACTTAATAAAAAAGGCTTTTGGATCATCGGTGCGGCAGGCGAAGGGACTGGAACCGTTTATCAATGCGATTGGAAGAGGGATGTGGTTTTGGTCCTAGGCAGGGAGGATAAGGGCCTCACCGATTTAGTCAGGAAATATTGTCATCAAATCGTTCGCATCCCCGGTGCAGGAACCATCAATTCCCTAAATGTCTCTGTTGCTGGCGGTGTGATCCTTTCGGAAATTGTTCGTCAAAGGCTCCATTGCCATGTCAATATCTAAATACAGCTATCACAATCTCACAATACATCTGCCAATACCACGAACAATTTTTCACAAATTTTAACGATATTTTCCCATGAGCTATAAGGAGGCCGAAGTCCCTTGTATTGAGAGAGATCGATTTGATCAAGATCTCCTGGTTTCGGCTCCGCAAGTTGTCTGATGAGTTGGACAAGGGGTGAAGCTTTTTGCCCTCTTATTACCTGAATCTTGCACCAATCATCGTAGCTAGGCGCCGAAAGCCTGACAATAAAGCGAAGTTGGAGTGATTTTGACCCGCAGGCATATTACCGATATGGTGAGGATCAAAATCACGAAACAAGCTTTATAGTCAAG
>JAFGGA010000169.1 GCA_016930835.1 Deltaproteobacteria bacterium | reverse complement strand
TTGGATGGGAAGATCGATGCCATCGGGGGATATCTTGACACGGAGATCGCGGCGATCCTGGAGGACACGGGGACGACTCTCGATGGGAAGCTGGATGCTATCGATTCATTGATTGATGCCCTGCTGGCCAGGTTGACTGAAGCGAGAGCCGGGTACCTGGATAAACTGAACGTGTCCGGGACACTGGCTCATAGCGATGATGCCGGGACGTATAAGGCGGCGGGTTTCAGCACTCACTCGGCGGGTGATGTCAAGACGGCGATCGAGGCGGAAGGCAGTCACCTGGCCCTGATCAAGGCCAAGACGGACAGCTTGCCGTCCGGAGTAAAGAAGGGCGTAGCACTCGAAAATTTTCCTTTCCTGATGGTAAGCAGCGAGGACCATGTCACTCCAATGCCGGAACTTGAAGTAACAGGGCAGATCTGCAAGGACAACGGAACATGGGCATCCCTGACAAATGATATAGTCGTGATTGGAAGTGGGGCATACAGGGTGAGTTTCACCGAAACTGAGATGAATGCCGATGTCATTTCGCTGAAATTCACGGCAGACGGGGCCGATCAACGGATGATTACGATTGTGACAAGCTCATGATAATCGATTGGACATATGGCGCGACGGCGCAGGTGCAGGGCTACATTTGCACGGCATTGGTTTTAAACAACAGTTCCGTGCAGGCGGAGGATTCGGGGGTAATTTTCAATATTGAAGTGTCAACCGCGATCACAGAGGATTCTTTTGTAAATGAGATCCTGGATGAGCATCAGGAACACTCAATCAGCGAGGACGTTTTGACACACACAGTACATTAGACGAGGTCTTGATCATGTCATTAACGGGATGGCCGGTCGGCACAATAAAAAAGTTCTCGGGAACGATCACCCTCAATGGTTCCACCCAGAACATCACAGCAGATACGATCACCCTGAGATTGAAGGATGCAGTGGATGACGCTGATACTGCTGCCAAAATGACAAAAACGGCTGATGTCGGCAGTCAAGGGGCATCCGGTATCTACAACTTTACCATCCTCCCGTCCGACACGGCGCAAATTCCCCCTAAGGATTATTATTACGATATTGAATGGGTTCGTGCAGACGAAGGCGGGGAGTATATTCTTGATAGCGGTATGGTTAAGTTGAAAAAGCGTGTAAGCGATCCTCCATCATCATGATCCGTTAGGGTGCCACCCTGCATGGAGCAATGAATGAACATAGATGGCGTCAGGGAGATAGGAACGATCGCCGGGATCCTGATCCTGGCCAAGCTGGGCTGGGAACTGGTCACGAAAATAATATGGGATTGGTTAAAGGGCAGGAACGGCCGTGGGCAAATTACGGTTGCGGACAACCTGCCGGTTACTCATGGGGAATTGAGGGAGCATTGTAACGGCCAGCAAAAGGCCTGCCTGAAAGCCCTCAAACCGGAACTACAATTAATGACGCAGACCCTGGCGGGGGAAATCGGCAAATGGCAGGCAAAGGTTGACCTGAAACTCTACAACGATCACGAGAGATTCGACAAGATCGAGGCCACCCTGAAAGAAATCCGGGACGGCGTAAACGGCGGGAAGCCGCACAAGCAATGACAGCCACCTTTATGAAAAATGCCCTGATAAACGTCCTCATCCTTCTTCAGGAAGGGAAGGAAGACAGGGCTGCACATCGACTCCAGGGCATCATTCAACACCTGGAGATCATGGAAGGCCTGACGCCAAGGCGATACGGAAGAACGCCGGCTGGCACAAGGCTATGCCTCCTGTTGCAGCATTATCTGCATCCGCTTCATATCTGGTGCAGGCTGATGGACTTAGGGATCTCCAGGAAAAGGGCCATCAAACTGGGACGTCTATACGAAGAATTACTTTGTTCCATAAGGAAAAGGAGGAGGGATCATGGCTGAATTTGAACCGGCATTTGAAAAAATGATCCTCAATGAAGGGGGCTTCAAGCTTCATGAAGTCAAGGGGGATCGAGGCGGGATGACCTATGCCGGCATTGCCAGGAATTACCATCACTATTGGCCTGGATGGCAGATCATCGAGAGAGACCCGAATGATCCACGGCTTACCGGCATGGTGCGTGATTTTTACAAAGAGCATTTCTGGGATAGGGTGAAAGGGGATGACATCGAAAATCAGAAAATCGCCCAGAGCTTGTTCGATTTCTCGGTAAATGCCGGGACAGGGGTGGCTGCAAAGCTGGCTCAGATGGCCGTAGGAGCAATGCCGGATGGAGCGATAGGCCCCAAAACCCTGGAGGCCCTGAATGCGGAAAATGAAGAGATCTTCGTGCTCAAATATGCCCTTCTAAAGGTGGCCCGCTATGCAGAGATATGCAACGAGGATCGGGGCCAGGTGAAGTTTCTGCTTGGATGGATAAACCGTACTCTGGGAGGGCTTGGAAATGTTTGATATCCCGGGTGCCATAAAGTCTATCGGAAACCTGATCGATGACCTGCATACTTCAGACGAAGAAAAGCGGGCCATGGACATTCAGGAAAAGGTCATTGATGCCCAAGTTCTCACTGGTCAGATGTTAATTAACCAGGCCGAGGCGCAGCATAAGAGCGTGTTCGTAGCTGGATGGAGGCCTGCAATCGGATGGACCGGTGCGTTTGCCCTCTTCTACAAGTTCATCATGTATGAAATCCTCCTTTGGATATGGGGCATAGTTGACATTTTTGTTGATATTCCATCAGGAATAAAGCCGCCTCCGCCCCTGGATGCGTCCCAGCTCTACCCGATCGTCATGGGCATGTTGGGGATTGGGGGCATGCGCAGCTTCGACAAGGCAAAGGGAATGGCCACCGAGACAATTAAAACAATTCCGGCTACTGTGAAGACCGCTGCAAAAAAAAGCAAGGGGTGGTTTGCCCGGATATTCGGAAAAGATTAAAGCTGACTATACAAGAAAATATAGTCAAAAAAGTGGCAGATAACATGCTGATAATATAGTATTATTGAGCAACAATTTACCCTGACACGGTAGGGGTCAAGGGTTCAAATCCCTTCGTGCCTACCACAATTTAATCAATCACACAGGCCGGATTTCCGAATCCGGCCTTTTGTGTTTTTAGGGCCTGTTTAGTTGTCACTAAACCCTCCCCGTATGGTGGAGGATCCAGATAGGTTCTACCGGTCCGGGGAGAATAATGGGCATAAAAAATCACAAAGTTCAAAATAGGAGTCATGCTGTTAAAGGGCCACTCACTGTAGGGAGAGGTCCATTAACTCTCAAAAAACTATCGAAATTATCATTGTCCCGTCATTCCGGCGAAAGCCGGAATCCAGTTTTAAAATGCGGTTTAAAAATGGCCTGGACTCCGGTTTTAACCGGAGTGACGGCTTGTTACGAAACTGTCAAAGTTGAGTATGCGTTATTCGCATTGATTTTGAACAAAATTTTATGCCAATCGGATTAAGCTCCCCTCGGGGGGGTATCCTGATGTCTCCTGCTCTGCGGGAGAAGTCTCAATATGACCGGAACCGGTATTCTGGCCACAGCCTACCGATGCGATTTTCCGTTCCCATGCCGATAATGCCTCTGGAGCGTCAGGAACGGCTAATAAGGGCTCAATGATAATTGAGCCGTAAAAACGAAAAACTGGCCCCTCCCACCCGGTCGCCCCCTCCGCTTCATAATTCCCTTCTAAGGTTTTTCGAACCCCAAAATCAGGGAATCCCTGATTGACATCCCTTCCAAAATGTCGCATGGTGCGAATGACATATGAATCGGCAACGTCAAACCATAGAGGTTGACATGAAATGACGAATTCAAAACCCCATTTTCTCGGTGAGAGAGGTGGGGTTTTGTGTTTTCGGTCCGCAAGCTTTGGCTTGGGTTGAATGCAGGTTATTGCAGGCATTAATGTCTTTTCATAAGATGCGAAAATCATTTTTTAGGTTATTACAATTTAATTGAGTGTTTTTAAATGAAGTTGATCCCCGCTATATGGCTTTGTTTTTCTATTATCTTTGGCTGCCTCGGTTGGTACCATTATAAACAGTCGAAAACCGTTTTATCGACATTTCAATGGGAAAGGAAAGAATATGGTTTTGGATCTCATGCTAGCGACGACACATTTGAAATTGGGTACAATCTGAAAAGATTTTTCGCGCAATGGAATAAATATATTGACCAATATAATCAAGCTACAAGTGATATTAATATTGCAGCAGCAATCGGTTATGTAACTTCCTCAGTTATTGCTTTATTGTCTGCATTCATCCCGGGTCCTTATAACTTAATTGATACTATGAAATATTTTTTTAAGAAAAAGACACAAGGCGCTGTGGCGTGACAAAAAAGATCTAATCCTCAGTCAATCAAAGGAAGGAAATGCGGGAAGTCCGTAAATAATCAAGAATCAAGTCAAGATCAATAAAAAGGTATTTATGGATTTGTAAACTTCCCATTTTGAGGCCAAGGATAGTAGCGGAAAACAAGGTGACATACTTGTGAAGGTTGGACGGAATTATGACAACTAAAAAAGGCGACGGAACAAGAATAATTGGCAGGGACGCATAAAGGAATCAAGTCTACTCTTGCCTTTTTTGTAAATCCTGACATGAATCAAGAGTAGACTTGATAATCATATAAAAGGCAACTCCTGAGCATAGCCAAGGAAAAACAGCCCTGGTATGCTCGGTAAAGGGAAAAACCATACCAAAAGGAGGTGCCATCATGGGATTATACGCTGGGATAGATTTACATTCAACAAGTAGCAACTTGGGAATCATTGATGAAAATGACAATAGGATTTTCAAAAAAAAGGTACCCAATGATCCTCAAAGAATTCTTGAAACCCTTGACCCATACAGGAAAGAAATCTCAGGCATCGTTGTTGAATCGACGTATAACTGGTACTGGCTTGTGGACTTGCTTATGGATAATGATTACAGAGTCCACCTGGCCAACCCCTCCGCTATGAAACGATATGAGGGACTCAAACACGTCGACGACACTCATGATTCTTTCTGGCTGGCCCATTTGCTCCGACTTGGCATTTTACCCAAGGGCTATATCTATCCCAAAGGAGACCGTCCCGTGAGGGATCTTCTGAGAAAAAGAGGGCATCTGGTTAGAATCAGAACTTCTCTCCTCCTAAGCCTTCAAGGAATCATCGAGCGAAACTGTGGTGTGAGAGTCAAAACCAACCACATCAGAATGATCCGGGAAAATCATGTCGAACCGCTTCTCAATTCTCAGGAGGACCTGCTGCTAAGCGGAAAAGTGAGCAAGGATGCCATCGATTTTATGACCGGAAAAATACTGGAGATAGAACGTGCCGTCCTGAACAGGGTCAAACTCCGAGAGCCTTTCATCTACCTTAAAACGATTTGCGGGATCGGGAAAATCCTTTCCCTCACCATAATGCTGGAAACAGGACGCATCGAGCGATTTAAAAAGGTGGGCAGCTACGTCTCATAATGCCGGAAAGTCCCCACCCAATGGCTGAGCAACGGCAAGAGGAAGGGAAAGGGGAATAAAAAGAACGGCAACCGATACCTTGCATGGGCATTCACGGAGGCCTCTGAATTTGCCAGACGATATGACCAACATGCCAGGAGTTACTTCCAGCGCAAGGCGTCCAGGACTAACCCACTGGTGGCCCGGAGCGCTCTTGCAGCCAAACTGGCCAGGGCGGCCTATTACGTAATGAGGGATTCGGTGCCCTTCGATCCTTTAAAGCTATTCACATAAGGATTGGCTGGAACGGTTAACCCTCAGAGGGGTTGGACAAACCACCAGACTTGATTGGAAAGCCGTTCCACCCAAAAAAATTGGTTCAAAGCTTCTTTACTGCCCATGTCGTGAGCCACTACCAGGGTTGGATATATAAACCACAAGGTCTGTGACACCCACCTCTTGGACGCGGCATGGTACCGAAGATTTTCTGGCCGCCTCTGCAGGCGGAGGGAGCGGCAACGGGGATGGAAGGTTTGCTCCGCTACGAGATCCACAAGGTCTCTCCGCTCCGCAAACCGCCACCTTGGCACAGAGGCTTTAAATCCTCTGTTGATCGCTCTTGATCCAGATGGGTGACC
>JAFGGA010000168.1 GCA_016930835.1 Deltaproteobacteria bacterium | reverse complement strand
GTCAGGCTTTCGGCGCCTCGTTACGATAACTGGTGCAAGATTCAGGTAATAAGATCATTATAAACTTCAATATTTGTATATGAAAAGGGATATTCAAAGACAAGCCGTCGTCGCCATCATCCGGAAATCCGACCGGTTTTTATTTGTGAAGCGTTCGGACTATGTGGAAACCGGGAAAGGTTATTGGTGTCCTATAAGTGGAACCTTGGAGTATAACGAAACACAAGAGCAGGCCTTAAAACGGGAAGTGATGGAGGAAGTCGGTCTTGAAATAGACCCCATTCAGAAAATATGCGAGATACCCTCGCATGATAATCAATCTTTATTGCACTTCTGGACGACAAGGATCATTTCAGGAGAGGCTCAAATAACCAGTAATGAAGTCGTTGACATGAAGTGGGTCACACTGGAGGAGATGAAACAATTGATGCCTGTGTTTAAGGATGATATTCGAGTATTTGAGGGTTTATCAGACATGTAACATTGTATAGACCTAAAAAAAGCTCTTCTTCCTTTCTTTATCTATATTTTACTTGACATAAAACACGCTCCTGTATATTTGATGAGCAACTTTTTAGCGCATCCGGATTAATTCGGACGGATATGGATCTAGAACATATTTGAGCGAAAAAGCTCAACGCGGAGCGAAAGGTCCCCCATAAAGTGGGATGATCGGCTGGCAGCTAAAATTATTACCTTAATAAAATTATAGGTGTCGGTAACTTATTTTTTATTTACCATTTTAACCCTTGAAGCTGATAGCTAAACCCCACCTATTGAGGGTGGAATCGCCGCTCCTTATAGAATTTTCCTCTAAGTATTCCCATATATTTAAATAAACCAACCCGTTTTTCATCGGGAGACAGGTTCATTGTTATTAAATAGAAACACAAATCAAATAAAGGAGGAAATTTATGTTTGGTGAATATTCATTGTTCTATTGGGCCCCGCCCATTGCGGCGGCGATAGCGCTGATCTACGCTTTCATAAAAGCCAGTTGGGTAGGAAAGCAGGATCCAGGGGATGACCGGATGCAGATGATTTCCAAATGGATCTCGTCCGGTGCCATGGCATTTCTCAAAACGGAATATAAATATCTGGCTATTTTTGTGGTCTGTGTGGCCATACTTCTCGGCGTCAGCAACGCGGGTTTGGAGGATTCCAACATTTTCATTGCTCTTTCATTTATTGTGGGGGCGGTTTGTTCCGGAAGCGCCGGATGGATCGGTATGAAGGTCGCCACCAAGGCCAATGTTCGAACCACCGCAGCAGCCCGCTCCGGCCTGAATCCCGCCTTGCAGGTTGCGTTTTCAGGTGGCGCTGTGATGGGTCTGTGTGTTGTTGGTCTCGGTCTCTTGGGTTTGAGTCTCCTTTTCATCCTTTATACGGTCATGTATCCGGCTTCCGTGACGGATACCAACGTGATGAAGCTTGTTCTAAATATTCTTGCTGGCTTTTCACTCGGTGCCTCCTCCATCGCCTTGTTTGCCCGTGTGGGCGGGGGTATTTATACCAAGGCCGCGGACGTGGGCGCGGATCTCGTGGGAAAAGTGGAGGCCGGTATCCCTGAGGACCATCCGCTCAATCCCGCCACCATCGCCGACAATGTGGGTGATAACGTGGGCGATGTGGCCGGGATGGGGGCTGATCTGTTTGAATCCTATATCGGCGCCATTGTTTCCTCCATGATCCTCGGGGCGGTGTGGTTCAGGGGTCTTGTGGACGCAGGGGGAAGCGGCATGAACGGTGTTTTCCTCCCCCTGATTATATCTGTGGTTGGTATTATTGCCTCGATTATTGGCACTTTTTTTGTCAGGACAAAAGAAGGTGGGAATCCTCAAGCCGCATTGAATACAGGGACCATTGTTGCAAGTATTTTAATGGTCATCTTTACGGCTATAGTCATTAAATGGCTTATGCCCAGTGGCGCAATCACCGTAACGGGTGTGATTTCAGGCAAGGTTGCCATCTATTATTGGTGGGGTATCTTTCTGGCGGTTATCGCTGGTCTGGTTGCGGGGATGTGCATTGGTTTTGTGACGGAATATTATACCGCAACGGGAAAGACCCCGGTCGGCACCATTGTGGAGGCCGCCAAGACAGGTCCGGCCACGACGGTTATCCAAGGGATTGCCGTTGGGATGAATTCAACAACCATCCCGATCCTTTTGATTTCCGGTGCCATTCTGATCGCTTACTTTTTAGCTGGCGTTTACGGTGTGGCCCTGTCTGCAGTGGGTATGCTTTGTACGACGGGCATCCAGCTTGCCGTTGACGCATACGGCCCTGTTGCGGATAATGCCGGGGGTATTGCAGAGATGTCCCGGCTTGGAAGGGAAGTGCGGTCCCGCACCGATAAACTTGATGCTGTCGGCAACACGACGGCAGCCATCGGGAAAGGCTTTGCCATTGGTTCGGCGGCCCTTACCGCACTGGCCATGACCAGTGCATACATGACAAAAATGGGTGGAAACCTTAATCTTGATGCATCCAACCCCCTTGTCCTGGTTGGTCTTCTAATCGGTTGTATGCTTCCTTTCCGGTTTTCAGCCATGGCCATGGTGGCCGTGGGGAAAGCAGCCAGTGATATGATCCAAGAGGTCCGCAGGCAGTTCCGTGATATTCCGGAGTTGCGTCCCGCCCTTGAAGCCGCACAAAGGGCTGAAAGTGAAGAGCGGAATCCCACCGAAGAAGAGATGAAGATCATCAAGGCCGCGGATGGGAAGGCTGAGTACACCCAGTGCGTGGACATCTCCACCGCCGCCGCCGTGAAAAAGATGGTGGCCCCCGGCCTGATGGCGGTACTTGTACCGGTGGTCGTGGGGATCATCAATCCCAATATGCTTGGTGGTTTATTGATTGGTGTAACCATCTCCGGCGTGTGTCTGGCTATCTTCCAGGCCAATGCCGGTGGGGCATGGGATAACTCGAAGAAACAGGTGAAGGATGAAGGTCACGCCAAATGGGGTGACGATTATGATGCCATGCATAAAGCCACCGTCACTGGCGATACCGTAGGTGATCCATTCAAGGATACTTCGGGACCGTCACTCAACATCCTGATCAAGTTGATAAGCGTGGTTGCTATGATCATTGCACCGGTGCTTTTTAATATCCACTTCGGATAACTTGATTGTTGGCAATAAATCTAAACACTATATTTGAGATAGGGACAGGGGCTTTTCAAGTCGCTGTCCCTTTTTTGTTGAGATCAACATGATCGGCCCTAAAAAAATGGTTGCTCTGTGTTTACTGGATCTCCCTTCCCGTGTTAGGATATACGATGTGATTCGGGTTTTATTCAGGCACTGTATGCTCAGGCCTGCCGAGAAAGTCGGAACCTACTCAAGTTATGGATTTTGAATGAAAATATTATTTACATCAGACATCCATGCGAGCATTGCCCACCTTTTTTCCATGCTCTCAATCGCTGAAAAGGAAAAGGTGGATACCATTATTATCGGAGGCGATGTCATCCCGCATTCCCTTCCGGATCCTGCTGGTATGGGCGCTCTTCAGACTCATGCGAAATATATTGAGGATGTGCTGATCCCTGGAATAAAGGATTTTAAAAAACGAAGTCATGCAGATATTTACATGGATTTAGGCAATGATGATTTTGTCTGTAATCGGAAGATCCTTGAAAAATATGATGGAAGCGTTATCAATCTTGTACACATGAAAAAAAGCAGACTTACGGATCATGTGGATATCATCGGTTATATGGTTGTTCCTCCGACCCCTTTTAGGCTTAAGGATTGGGAAAAGCCTGACACTACTGAAACCCCTTTTACCCAGGGGAATCGAGTCACGATGCAGGGGTATGTAACCGTCAATGGAAGATTGGAACCAACCGTTTTGAATCTGGCATCGGATGATACCATTGAAAAGGATTTGGAAGCATTATCGAGAAATATAGATAACCCCTTTATATTCGTCTCACATTCTCCCCCGTATGATACCCCGCTCGATGTGATATACAGCGGTCTGCATGTGGGAAGCCTCAGCATACGTCGATTTATTGAAACTTGGTCGGAAAAAGGATTATTGATCGCATCGCTCCATGGCCATATTCATGAATCGCCCACCCGATCCGGATCTATCCAGACAAAAATCGGCGATGCCGTTTGTATAAACCCTGGCCAGGGGAATGGCCAAGGTGCGGCGTTCAGATATGTTATGTTAAGGTTGTCAGGGGATAGCGTTGAAGTTACGAATCATCATTAGGCCATTTCAGTGGAAGGTTCCGTTTCATTTTCATCGCTTGTTTCCGCCATTTGGATCTCCTGTGGCGAGGTTATATCTTCTTTCATCTCAAGCGCCCCGGCTTCAGTCTGTTCCTTTCCGGAGGTCAATGATTCGTTTTCTTCACGCCATTGTTTGATCCGTTCCAGGATCTCGGATCTCATTCTCCGGCCCATTTCAAGCCGTTTGGGATGATCATGATCTTCATTTGAAAATCGGTCAAATAGTTTGGATAAATATCGGTTTAACGGTTTGATCAATCTAGCCGGTTTCACCCCTGAATTTTGCATGATGTCCATGATTTGATCGGTTGCCGGTTTTAATGGATCTTCTCCCGTTTCCGCAGTCGTAGTCATTTCACCATCGTTTTCTTCCACAGGCTCAGAAGCTTCTTCAGCAACCATCATGATTGCCTGTTCCATGACCACGGTCTTCTCGGATTCCACGCTGGCCTCAAAAGAGGAGATGGATTCCAGGTCCTCCACCTTATTGATCATCGACAAGACATTGCCCGAATCGCCCGATAAGGCCGAATACATGATTTGATCGATGGCCTTAATGGCCTTTCGAATATCCTTCAACTCCCGTTCACTTAAATCGCCTTCCACCGTCATGGAAAACTCGCTGCTGTTATCTACGGCCATGCTGTACCCTTGAATGGCGGCATAAACGCCATTTGCCCGAACCAAGCCGCTGTAGGTGGCGTATTGACTGGAGCGTTGTGTATCGGCTGAAATGGTTACTTTATCACCCTCATCCGTAAGGATCGTGATGTCCTTGCTCGTCTCTTGCGACGTCGTGATTTGACCATATTGGGCAGCGTAAAACTTACCGTTTTCCATTGAAAAGCCGGCAAAATCTTTAAGAAGGGATAGGTTCTGGGATATGGTGTTCATAGTTGTTATTCCTTTTTATTAAGTAATTTCAGACTTACTACTTAGCCATCGGTCAATATGAGAAAAACTTAAATTTATCGAGAAAATTGTTGAAATTAAACAGCAGGTGTGGTTATTTTAATCCCTTATTTCCCCACGAATGGTTTAATGCCTCGCGAATCAAGATCCCGGTTCTCGTTATTTACGTGAACTTAATGGTATGCAAAAATAATGTTCGATTGAAAATGAATTATTACCTGAATCTTGCATCGATTATCGTGACGAGGCGCTGAAAGCCTGATCATAAAGCGAAGTTGCAGGGATTTTGACCCGCAGGCAT
>JAFGGA010000167.1 GCA_016930835.1 Deltaproteobacteria bacterium | reverse complement strand
TTTCCCCTTTTCTGCCTGCCTGCGCCGCGCCCGACGCGGCAGACAGGTCATTCCGCGACCCCTCATCAAGTGCGGGGCAGGCTTGATAGCGGAATCCAGGCCTTGCATCTCATCATTTTCAAAAGGCTGAACGGTTACAAAAATCTTAGCTTATTATAAAAAGGATAAGTTCCCAGCGAATGTCCGGGATGAAAATTGATATCCTGTTGTAAAAGTCATACTTCCTTGTGATCAGTATGCTCATCGCCTTAAAATCGGCTTCAAATATTATCTTGACAGGAATCTAAAAAAACTTTATTTTGGAATTATGAAAACGACAATTGATATTCCAGAAAACGAATTGAAGCAAACCATGAAATTTACGGGAGCTAAGACCAAGAAGGCCGCGGTGGTCTTTGCAATAAAAGAATTTAATAAAAAACAAAGGCTTGCCAACCTGGCCAAGATGTTGGGGACATTTGAGGATTTCATGACCCAAGACGAATTGAAAATCATGCGTGAAGAAGAGAAATGGGACAAAACGAAGTAACTTTAGTGGATACTTCAAGCTGGATCGAAGCCTTGCGATTAAAGGGGCGGGAAAGCATCCGCGAACGGGTAAAACTGCTGCTGATCGATGGTCTCGCGGCATGGTGCGATATGGTGGCGGTCGAGCTATGGAACGGCGCGAGGGGAGATTACGAGAAAAAGAGGCTGGCGGAATTAGAAAAGGAAATTGTCTGCCTTCCGATAACCGATAAAGTATGGGGCGGGGCTCGTGAACTGGCACGAAAATCCCGCAATGCCGGCCATACCATTCCCCCTGCCGACCTGATCATTGCCTCATGCGCTATATTCCATGGTGTCGAAATCGAGCATTGTGATACACATCTTGATGTCATCATGGATATTCACAATCAATCTTCATGATGGCGATCAACCCTAACAATCTTACCTGAAAGTGTTGTCTGAAAATTGCCTGAATTTGAGGAGAAAACGGTCTACAACATTCAATCAAAATTCTTCTTCCGCCTTTTCTCCTGGCCCTTTCAAAGAGAAAAGGCATGGCCATCGGGTCAGTCACCCTAGACGACTGGATCCTCAGAGTCTCATATCCTGAAATAAGGGGAAATTCTGACATGGACAGACAGATATGGTGTTCGAGTTAGATCCGGACATATCCGGAGAGAGATGTGCATGCGATTGTCAATATCGGAGACCTGAATATCTTCAATCATTTCTTTTACCAAGAATCCAACAATCAACGAGAGTTCAGGCATTGACCATGTTATTGCCAAACGAAAACCGTATGGCAAACCCCCGCGATTTGAACCCTGAAGAGGCGGCCCAGGGAATACATATAGTGAGTATGCGAAGGCCCTATATTCGGACCAAGCCGGGCATTGAACCGGTCTTGGTCTTTCCAGTGACTTTCAGCCCTTTCCTTCGCGCTGTTTATTTTGGTGGTGATGGAGATGTTTAAATGGATGATAAGACATGGATCGACCAATACATATTAATCGTCGCATAATAGGATTCACGGTTCATCGTACTGAAAAACCGCTGGATTCCGGATTTCGCTTGTCGGCGTGCGGACACGCACAGGCAGGCCGGAATGACGGTGGTATGGACAATTGTGAGACCGTTAATCATTAAACTTACCAATGGGAGGATTGCTGTATGGAAAAAATGAAGGTGCAAGATCTTATGATTTCGGCGGAAAGGTTCCCGAAGATATCCAGGGATGCGACCCTTTTCGAGGCCCTTGCCGCTCTGGAAAAGGCCCAGGGAAAATACATGTCCGGAGAGTCCGAACAAAGGATCCTGATGATCGAGGATGAAAAAGGAAAGGTCGTAGGCAAACTTTCGCCAATCGACCTGCTTCGGGGCCTGGAAACAAACTATAATAAGGTGGATATGGAGAATGTTCTCACCCGTTTCGGGCTCAGTTATATGTGGAAATCCATGCAAAAGGATTATCATCTATGGGAAAATCCTTTCAGGGATCTGTGCCGTAAGGCCGACGAGGTTCGAATAAAGGACTTTATCAAGGCCCCATCTGAAGGGCAATGCGTCAGTCTGAATGACTCCCTGGCCAAATGCCTTCATCTTTTTGTGATGAATCGGCATGACGCACTTTTCGTCCTTGAAGGGGACGACATTGTCGGGCTGTTACGGTTTTCAGACGTATACCGGAAGGTCTCCGAGACCATGAAAGAATGCGGCGTTGAAGCGGCAAAAGGCTGAAAAGAAGACTGCGTTTCGCCCCTAGCAAAGTGGGCCGCTCCCATCCCGAATCCATCAGGATCTAGTAAATGGCGATGGGCTGGATTGTTTTGAAAATCCATTCCAAGGCGCGTTTCATACACAATTTGCGATTTATAGCGGCCAGAAAAACAGGATGAGGGGTATCGCGACCGCAATCGTAACCACCGAAAGCGGAAGCCCCAGGCGCCAGTAATCACCAAAACGGTATCCACCAGGTTCCATGACCAAGGCATTGGACTGGTGGCCGACCGGTGTTAAAAAGGCGCACGAAGCCCCGATGGCCACGCCCATCAATAGGGGATCAGCCGAAACACCCATGCCCTCGGCAAGGTTCATGGCAATGGGCGCCATAAGGACCGCGGCGGCGGCGTTGTTCACCACATTGGAGAGCAACATGGTTCCGACCATCAGCACCCCGAGAGTGATGGCGGATGGAAGAGAGTATGAGAGCAACAACATTCTATCTGATATCAACTGCGCCCCACCGGTGCTCTCCAGGGCTTTACCAATGGGGAACATGGCGCCCAGGAGTATGATGATGGGCCAATCGATATTCTCGTATATCTCCCTAACGGAGATCAATCCAACCAGCACCATAAACATGGCTGCTGATGAAAATGCAATCTGAACGGGCATCATGTTGAGCGCGGCCGCCGTCATGGCCGATCCGAAGATAGCCACCGCCGCCAGTACTTGCCGCGGCTTCGGCAGATGAAAACCCCGTTCGGCCAGCGGTAGGCATCCCAGGGATGCAATAGCCTTCTGGAGCGATTCCCGACTGCCCTGTAAAAGCAGGATGTCTCCCAGCGTGAAAATGATGTTCCCCAGGCGCTTCTTGACGCGCTGCCCATGGCGAGCCACGGCGAGCAGATTCACCCCGTAACCGCGGCGCAACCGCATTCCAACCGCTGTTTTTCCGACCATAGAAGATCCGGGGGCGACAATGGCCTCGACGATACGAATATCCTCCGATTCCATCATGTCTTTGCCGTCCACCTGATCCCGTGCCTGAGCAAGTTCCAGCCCTAAATCATCCACCAGGAACTGCAGCTCTTCGGAATCGGCTTCAACCACCAGGAGATCACCGGCATGAAGGACCTCATAAAAAGAAGGAGCGGGGATGTGTCGGTCACCCCGGATAAGCGCCCCTATCGTAAGTTGTTGGTCCTTCTCCATCGCGGAAATCAGGTGAAAGATGGTCTGGCCGACAAATCTGGAATCCTCTGGAATCAGTACCTCGCTGATGTAGCCGTCGATTTCAAACAGCTCCTCTGGGGCGCCTTGCCCTTCGCGGCGGGGGGTGAGCCGCCATCCGGTCAAAGAAATAAACAGAAGAGCGGCCAAGGCAATGCCCGCACCTACGGGGGTAAAATCAAACATACTGAATGCGGGCTTGCCAGTGTCTTCCCTGAAAAGCGCGATGATGATATTAGGCGGGGTTCCGATGAGTGTAATCAGACCTCCGACCAGGGACCCGAAGGCGAGGGGCATCAGCAGCATGGAGGGAGAACGTCCACTCTGGCGTGACATCCATATCGCCACGGGCATCAGCAATGCCAGCGCTCCGACGTTGTTCATGAAGCCGGAACACGCAATGACAATGGCCGTGAGGACCGTCACCTGCGCTATGGGCCGAGTGCCCACTTTTGCCAGTTGGCGGGAGAGGGTGTCAATAACGCCGGCATTCAGCAGGCCTCGGCTGATGACCAGCACGGCGGCCACTGTAATGACCGCCGGATGCCCGAAACCGAGAAATAACTGATCCGCCCGAACCAGACCAGTGAAAAAAAACAGCAGTAGTGCCGCCATGGCCACCAGATCATAACGCCACCGCCCCCAGATAAACAAAACCAGCGTGGCCGAAAGAATAGCAAAAACCATCAGTTGATCTCCAGTCATATATACGGCTCCTCGTTGTGTGTGTCGTTCACCCAACTTCCACGGTTAGGCGACGGTAATGGTTCTAACCTACTGATAATGTATGAACATTTTATTCCAAATGGGCTTAGTTCTCAAAGCCTTTTTTTTCAATCGCCGGAGGTTGAGTCCGACGTTCACCAATGGAATTTATGAATTCCTAAACAAGGCGGTATTCAAGGTTATTAAGGGTATTTTTAAAGGTCCTCTCCTCCGGTGAAAGATTTACTCTATGTTGACAGATCGATCAAAAGCGCATATTCTTTAAGCAATCAATACGTTACGTCAGAATTACGAATAGGATTGACGACAAAATCAAAGGGGTCTGCCTGAAAAGGGAGGGAAAATAATGACTATGAAGAATAAACCCAGAATCGTAATCAAAGACCTGCCTGCAAACAGGAAAATAACTCTGAAAGAGATGAAGGCGATTCACGGTGGGGTCATGGATGCGGCTGAAATGGACAGTTCGCTTGTTGATACACTATTGCCAGGGTTTGAACTGCCAGATGACGGCTCCACCATTGCCCGCAAACGCCCGGGCCGTGTTAAATACTAGATGGCAGTTTCTGAATCGCGTCTGATCGTTCCCCATATTTAACTGATATCTTGGCCTCAATAAAAAAAGTCTTGACAAAAACCCGAATATTTAGATAATAAGACATATCTTAATAACTGAATTAATTATCATGGCACCACTGATCAATACAATGGCCGATCTTTTCAAGGCCTTGGGAGACACCACCCGGCTCAGGATTATTCGTATACTCGCCTCGAATGAAAAGAGCCTGTGTGTGGCCGATCTGGCGCAAATGATCGGTATGACGCCATCGGCCATCTCGCAGCATATTAAAATTCTAAAAAATATCGGCATCCTGGAACCGAATCGACAAGGCTTCCACGTCTATTATACGGTCAACAACGATACTATTTCCGATTACAGGTTGAAGGTGGACGAGCTTTTTAAAAAGGCCTATATCAAGTGCTCGAAAAATATCCCTTGTTCGGAATGCCCGGAAAATGAGGAATGTGAATAATTTTTTTCTTGAGTTATTTAGATATTTCTAAATATCTAAATAACTTAATGTCTTTGGAGGTTTGATATGGCAAGATCATCAAATGAAGCATCTACAAGATCATTTAAAGGGTTGAAGACTTCGATGAAAACACGTTTACCGATGAGCAATCTCCACTTCAATATCATGACCTTCGGTTTCGCTTTACGTGATTTCATGCTGGATCCAAAAAAAAAGTTGCTCGAAGCGCACATCCAACCTGGATTCCGGGTGCTCGATTATGGCTGCGGGACCGGAAGTTATTCCCTCATCGCCTCTGAACGGGTTGGCAACGGCGTTGTCTATGCCTTGGACAATCACCCCCTGGCCATAGCCAGGATGAACCGGAAAATAGTGAAGCGCCGTTTATCCAACATCAGAACCATCCAGTCCGACTGCGACACCGGGCTTGAGGAAGCCTCCATTGATGTGGTCCTGTTTTACGATATCTTACACATGCTGACCGACCCTGAGAACATTTTGCATGAACTGCGCCGCGTGCTGAAAGCCATGGGGGTTTTATCATTCTCCGACCATCACATGACCAAGGAAGAAATCATATCTGTACTCACCCGTAACGGCTTTATGCTGACACAAAAGGATAGAAGAACCTATTCCTTTTTGAAGACATGATAAAGGAGAAGAGAGCCATAAAAATATTGAGCGAATGTTTTAAACTATCTTCCGCATTCCCGCACGGGGAACCCTCGACCCCTTGGCCACTTTCTCCCATTTGATAGGGGAAGGATCTTATTGAATTTTTCACTGACCGGTATGGAACGGAAAAATCCTGATTAAGAATGCACACGAAATACCAATGATGGACCTATCGCTCCAGTTCTCGTTTTATAGCCAGACCCAGTTTTTCGATCAAATAGGGCTTTTCCACATAATTGCCCACACCCAACTTGCGGGCCTCCATCACCCTTTCCGATTCTGAAAAACCGCTGGTGATAATGGCTTTTTGCTTAGGATGGATCTCCAAGATCCTTTTATAGGTCTCATATCCATCAATCCCGGGATCCATAATCATGTCCAGGACCAGTAAATCCGCGGAATGATCACGAAGGTATTCGACCGCCTCCTCTCCGCTTTTCAGCGTGATGACCTCATATTCCAGTCTCTCCAGCATATCCTTTGCAATCTCTCTTTGCTCCTTCACATCATCAACAACCGCGATGACCTGACCCTTACCCTTGATTTCTTCTAATGAAATGGTTTGTGTTTTATCCTGCAATTCTTGTCTTGTGGCCGGGAAGTAGATGGTAAAGGTCGTGCCTTTTCCCTCTTCACTCTGCAGATCGATATACCCTTTGTGATCCTTAACCGTCCCCCAAACTACCGCCATACCAAGTCCGGTCCCGCTCCTGCCCATGACCTTTTTGGAATAGAAAGGTTCGAATATACGCTCCCGGTCAGAGGGAGATATGCCGCCTCCGGTATCCGTGATCTGAAGAACCACATAGTCCCCCCGCTCTATGGACTCGTATCCATGAATGATGTATTCGACATATTGGTTTTCCGTTATGATATCAATGTTGCCTCCGTCAGGCATGGCCTCGGCTGCGTTGGAGACAAGATTCATGATCGTTTTGGATAGATGGATCGGGGAACCCATGATATTGAGAAGATCCTGGTCCAGATTCGTCCTTACATGGGTAGAAGGATGATATTCAATCAATTTGTTGAATTCCGGACTCTGAAGGTAATCGGCGATAATCTGGTTTAGATTCGCCACCTCGGTAACGGCAACCCCTCTTCTTGCGAGAGTCAGCAAGTCTTGGACGACCCTTGCGGCCTTCTCACCCGATTTCTGTATCATAAGGATCGATTTTCGCAATCTGCTCTCAGGCGGAAGATCCATCAACAACAATTCAGGATATCCAACGAGTCCGGATAGGATGTTATTGAGGTCGTGGGCCACACCTCCGGCAAGGGTCCCTAGGGCCTCCATTTTTTGAGCCCGCTGAAGCCTCGCTTCAAGCTCGCGTTGCTCTTCTTGCGCCTTTTTTAACTCGCTGATGTTATTCCCAATACAAAGAATCTCACTGAAGTTGAGCCCGTTTTCTGAAATGGGTTTGTAGGTCCAAGAAACCCAAACCTGATGCCCATCTTTAATGATATTTTGGGTTTCTTCGGCAATAGATCTCTCAGGCTCCATCAATAATCTTTTGATCAATTGTTCAAATGTTCGAGATTCTTTCGGTGTCCTTTGGATTATGGTTCCAATGACATTCTTACCGAGCACTTCCGCCTCGGAATATTGAAAAAATCGCTGTGCATATGCATTAAAAAAAGTAATATTTCCTGAAGTGTCCATACGCATAATGATACTATTCGCGTTTTCAACCAGGTCTCGATATTTTCTTTCGCTTTTTCGCAGTTGTTGAAAGGATCTCGCATTCACGAGGCTGATCGCCGTTTGAGAGGCAACACCCATCAACAAATTCACATCACTCTGAGTCAAAGCTCTATTGGATCTTACATTATCGACGGCAAGTATTCCGAGAGATTCCCGTTCATATACAATCGGAACACATATTAGCGAGCGCACCTTCATCTTACGGGCAAGTTCCAGGCTCTTTTGAGAAAAGCCGCTTCCATTTTCCTCCATATTGTTGATCATAAATGGCTGTTGTCGATGGAAAGCCATTACAAAAACCCCTTTTGAATCCAGGTTTTCAAGGTTGAATCCGGTCTTGGAAAGGAGATTTTCTTCCTCTTCCATATAACCGTATCCAGCAGCGTACTTTAGCGACCGATTGTTTTCATCGGCAAGAAGAATCAACCCGCGATCAAAGTCAAGCCGCTTCTGCATTGCCTCAGCCACGGATTTAAGGAGTTTTTTCATGCTTAGTATGCTAGAGGTAGCATGTCCTATCTCACCGATGAGTAATGCATTGTTATATCGAATGTTCATCTCGTCGATTTGATTGACGGCCGCATCGCCCTGGGCCTTCACCGTCTCAGCCAATTGTCTTTTTTCATGGAAATCCGAACGAAGCCAAGCGATGAATATGAGGATTACATGAACAAGCACGAAAAGAGTCCATGCAATCATGGGGAGGAAAAACAATAAAACCGCCGACAAAACAAAACTGATAATGGCGTAATAATTTCTCGCCAATCGCCATTTTTGATATAACGGCGTTTCCCAGCTGATGATATACCTGTCAAACTCATCATTGCGGTGCACACAGTGCGTGTGCTCAATCTTGGCATATTCGCCCGTAAATAATTTCGCCACTGATTCGAGCATTCCAATTCGATTTTCGCATTGAAAAGGCATCTCATGGACACCGGGTTCCGGTATAACCTGAATCTCCATTTTCGAGCGAGCCAATTGCCTGACACGAAAGTGCGTCGCCCGTGTTAGATTGGATTGAAACCTTTCCAAAAGCTTGTAGACCGAGGCAGGAGTCAAAAGGGCAAGGGCATATTGTTTCAAAAGATTTGAAGTTTGAGAAGTGGCGGAATACCTTCCGACCTTCCTGGAAATCTGATGATCACCGGTGGTTTCAGTGACTACTTCATGAAGGCGATTAACATGATCCTGGTCGAACCAGTGCCCTTGGTCTTCGACTTCATAAAGCGTGATTCCAGCCTTAGACAGCATAGAAGGGATGTTAATAGCAGGGTATTTTCCTCTCACATATTCTATGTAGTGTCTTAACAATCTACTGTTATAAAGCGGTTCATCCATATTTTACGGGGACTCGATTATATGATCCATGGAATCAAAAAATGAAGCTGCGTCGGAACTTTCTCTGATGAGATGATAAGAAGTTCGTGTATTGGATGATAAAGTATATAAAATTTCAACACGAGTGTCAATGATTAGGCGTTATCATTAGAGGTTTTTCAGTAATATGACCGGGAAGCCATATGTGCGCGGCGCTCATTGCGGTTATCCCATCCGGCGGGATCAACGTCGTAAGGGATACGGGATACAGCCGCTTTGTCTTGCCCTTGATGAACTCCCGCGTTTCGGCAAGACCCGTGCTCTTCTCACGCTTACCTCCAACAATGCCGCATCGACCCGGGCGATCGAAACGAATGGCGGCGTATTCGCCGTTATAAGCACAGATCCGGGGGCAGGAGCCAATTACAGACGATATTGGATAAGCCTGGATCCCTGAGAATCACCTTTAACAATAAAGGATTTTTGTGCCTTTTCATGTGCATGAATACGGTTTCGGCGGTGTTGGGAAAATGTTCAGCGCCTTGCACTGAGTCAATCGTCGTTAAGGGCAAGATCCCATTCTGGTATGCAGCGCGATATTGGTATCTCGAATAGATTCAATTCGACTTTTTTCGTTATGTGCGTTATTATTTTTTAATAACGTCCATAACCGTTTTCATTTCAGGTTTCTCCTTTTCGATTGAGAAAGGCGGTATGGGGATCTCTTTTCAAGTTCACCACCCGAAAACCTTTTTTGGACAACCAGAATATCGTCTTCCGAGTAATTGAGCACACTCATCATATTTTTCCTTTCTTTATTCTCGATCAAAAATATGAAAATGTGTATCAAGCATAAAGGTTAGGATCATTGAAGAAACAAAATCGATTGAACCGGCTGAGGCCGAATATTTTTTATGGGTGGTATATTGTTATCGGATTGGGAACCGTGGGCATGGTTTCCACTGGTATGGGAGGCATCAATCTGGGATTGTTTCTGCCTCCCATGTGTGAGGAGCTGGGAATATCGAATGCCCACTTCGGATGGGCCTACTCAGCGCGCTTGATCGGTTTTTCCATTACCAGTTGGTATCTTGGGGTATTACTGGATCGCTATGGAGCTCGTATGCCGATGCTGGTGGCCGGTATGATATCGGGTTTGATTATGATCGGTCTTTCCCACCTTCAGGCCGGCTGGCAACTGGTGGCGCTTTATTTTATCTTGGGGATGATCGGTTTGCAGGGTGGTGGGGGCAATTTATACCAGGCCGTGCCGCTGAGTCGTTGGTTTGTTCTTAAACGTGGTCAGGCCATGTCCATGGCACTGGTGGGAAACACCGTAGGTATCTTTATTTTTACGCCACTGTCCGAATTTTTTATTGCTACCACGGGCTGGCGTTCGGCATGGTTCATTCTGGGGTGCAGCGGCAGTCTGGTTGTAGTGATGGTCGCTCTTTTGGTTATCCACAAAGAACCCCAATCCATGGGATTGCTGCCTGATGGCCTTGTGTTAGACCGTCATAATGAGATCAATATTAACGGCGTGCGACCTGCGGTTGGGCAGGAATACTCCTGGTCCCGAGCAAAAGCAATACGCAGTTTTACCTTTTGGGCTTTGGTCTTTTCGCACGGCTTGCGAATGCTGGCCGTCAGTACGTTGCATGTGTTCCGAATTCCTTTTTACATCGAACAGGGAATCGCCTCCAACCTGGTCGCTTGGGCCATTTCAGCCGAAGCGATAGTGGCGGCAGCGGTTTCTCTCATTGTCGGGCGCATCGCTGATCGTGTTCAACCACGTTTCGTGGTGGCAAGTGCATTGGGCTTTTTCGCGCTGATGCTGATCGTCACCATGAATGTCAGTACCACTTGGCATGTCTACCTTTCAGCGGCACTCTATGGTATATCAGCAACCAGTTATATTATCGGTCAAAACACCTTGTGGCCTGCATATTTTGGAAGCGCCCACATCGGAAGCATCCGTGGTGTCAGCCTGATCATGACCCTGATTTTCAGCACAATAGGTGCCCCCATCAGCGGGGCGATCAAGGATGCCACCGGAAGTTATATCCCGGCCTGGATCGGCGCCCTTATTCTTGTCAGCATAGCGATGGGGCTGATTCTAATCACCAAAAAACCACAACCTCAGATCGATAACTACAGCAAAGCTGAAACAGACCAACCGAACCCCATCGGAAGCCCCATTGGGTAGATAGCAATGCCCATGGATGCTGGAGGAAGATATATTCGTTTGTAAGATCAAAAAGTCCCAATCGAGCCAGATTGACCGGAGACATCTCTCATGCGCTGGGATCCTTGAAAACCAGTGATTTCAGCCGTACAGTATAATTAGGCGGGTATAAAATGACTAGAACCAAAATATTTGTATTTTCTTTTGTTATTCTTCTGACAGGTTTTGTGGTCGCCTGTTCCAATTTAGACCATCAAACAGCTAAGAGGCCTGGAAATCCCGGAAATATTCAAACAAAGGAAACCTCTATCCTCCATGACCCGACCGAAGGCGATCCAAGATACAAAGAGATTTTCGAAACCATTGATGATGAGGTTAATGAGATACTCAAAGATCATCCAATGCGTGGTAAGATGGGTTTTTGTCACATATTTTGGGAGACCAAAGAGGAGATTCTCAAAAAAAAATACGGAATTGTTTGGAAATCTCCGGCGGAGATGAACCCACACATTATATTTGATTAGCGTATCCAATGAACACACCAGCAATGGCCTCTATACCCTTCACAGGCCGGTCCGCGATAAGGGCGTCCGATCGAGCGAATTGAGCCGATTATTCAGCGGATATAAAGACTTGCAAACAGGCCCGGCCTAGCCTGTAAGCATTTTGGTTTGCATAAAAGAGTGCCTGCGCTTGACAATAATCGCATTTGATTGCATAATGGTTGCATAATGAGACACTTTTGAGCTGTTTATTTGGCAACGGTAACGGTAAAAAATATACCTGATGAACTTTATAAACGGCTCAAGTTAAGCGCGGAAATAAATCGGCGTTCTATCAATAGCGAGATTATCGTGTGTATAGAAAATAACGTCATAAGTCATCGAATCAATATCGATGAGGTGCTTAAGGACGTCCGTCAAATCCGTCAATTGACAGCTGGACATCCGATTCGTAATGAGGAATTCAACCAGGCAAAAGCAGAAGGTCGTTTATGATTGTGGTTGATGCAAATGTCATCGGCTACCTCTTCCCATCAAGTGAAAAATTGATTTTGGCCGAACTTGCCTTACAAAAGGATAATGAGTAGGCCGCACCGATTTTATGGCGTTGCGAATTTCGCAATGTGCTGACCCTTTATGTGCGAAAAGAGATTATTCAATTGGAACATGCTCAACAAATAATGAGTAGTGCATTGAACTTACTCAGGGGTCGAGAATATGAGGTTCCACCATATGAAGTCTTAGCCTTGCCTCAACAAGCCATTGTTCCGCGTATGATTGTGAATTTATCGCGACGGCAAATGACTTGAAAGTCCCTTTGGTAACGGTTGATAAGCAGCTTTTGCGTGAATTTTCTTCAGTGGCGATATCATGAAATTCATACAGCAAATCATAATAATACGTGACCTCAGCCAATCTATCCTTACACTTTTTCGCAAAACGACGGCGCATTAGTGCCAAGTAGGTTCTTCACAAAGACGATATGTCCGATTTAAATAAAGGTGAGGGCTGAAAAGGATTCATCGTCTCGATTGCTCCCTGCTCGCATGTTCATTGTCGGTTGGTACTGGTCAGAAGGATTGGTTCAGGATATGCATCCATCAAGGCGGGTTACGATTATCCATTACTTTTTTAACATATCAAGAGATGGTCTTATGAAAGGTTCAAGAAAAAGCAAGAATATATCTACTCTGATAGGTATGATTCTTTTTGTATTGTTCAGTTCATGCAGCGATGAGCAAAAACTGGAGGCGTATGTTCCAGAATCGTCACTGTCTGAAACGACCGGTTCCGCTCAGCGCGGTTTACCGACCACTGACATCACCGACCAGCCCACTGAAATATTTGTTCAAATGGGGCATACGGATGACGGTTACACATCCAACACCGTTGCCCAATTCACACCGGATGGCTCGTATATCCTGACCGGAAGTGAAGACGGGACCGCAAAACTTTGGGAGTCCGAAACCGGCAGGGAAGTCAAAACCTTCAGATGCCGGGATCGGGTCCGGAATATCGCCGTAAGCAAAGATGGCCGATATATGGCCAGCGGAGACGAATTTTCCGGCGAGAATATCCATGTATGGGAAATTTCCTCGGGAAAGATAAAGCGGTCGTTCAACCTTGAAGTGCTTAAC
>JAFGGA010000166.1 GCA_016930835.1 Deltaproteobacteria bacterium | reverse complement strand
CCAATGTGAGCCGCGACACCATCAGGCTGGTTATGAACCGATGGAGAGAGCAAGGCCGCCTGAAAATGCTGGGGAGGGGTAGAGATGCTAAATGGAAGCGGGAGGCATAAAAATAGGAATACCACATTAATATGGGAATAAATGTGGGGATAACCCGATATATTAACTGTCTCATAATTATCCACACCTCCGTCATTCCGGCCTGCCTGTGCGTGTCCGCGCTCAGACGGACAAAGGCGGAATCCGGTCGTTTTTTCAGGTAGATTATACGCATAATATCATGAGACTGTTCATATAAGATATTCATATCAATGATATCCATTTAGCGGGTGTTGTCGTCATGCTTATCGGCACATATCAATTTTCCTGTCGTTTCACGGATGAAGCTGAACTTCCCTATTTCAAAGGCGCCACTTTCCGGGGTGTTTTTGGCAGGGCCTTAAAAAACGTGGTCTGCGCCCTCAAGAGAAATGAGTGCTCCCAATGTCTCTTGAACAAAAAATGTCTTTACCCGCATGTATTCGAAACATCGGATATCAGCGAATCCGTTCCCGGTTCACGGGTGTCCGGTCCACCCCACCCCTTTGTCATCGAACCGCCGCTGATAAACACGACGCATTTTCAAGAGGATGATCCGTTCGACTTCAATCTGGTCCTTTTCGGAGAAGTGAATCAAAGCCTCCCATACTTTATTTACGCCTTTGAACAGATGGGACGAATCGGACTGGGTCGGAGGATGAACGGACACAGGGGGCGTTTCCTGCTTGAAGAGGTGAGGGTGGAGGATCGCCCAATCTACACCAGCCAAACCCGAACCCTCTCGACCGACGGGACCTTCCGGGAATGGACCCTTATTCCACCCGATGATTCAGGACAGGAAACCTTCGCGTTAAGAATCCATTTATTGACCCCTTTGCGTTTTAAGTTCGAAAATCATCTCAAGGCGGATTTGCCGTTTCATATCCTGGTTCGTAATATGCTGAGGCGGATTTCCACCCTTCTAAATCATTATGGGGAGGGAGAACCGGACCTCGATTACAAAGGCATGGTAGCGCGGGCCAGGGAGGTCCGCGTAGCGGAAGATCACCTGGCATGGTTTGACTGGCGCCGCTATTCCTTCAGGCAGGATAGATCCATGCTCATGGGAGGGATCATCGGGAATATCACCTATGAAGGAAAGATCGGGGAATTCATGCCCCTTATCGACTTTTGCACCAAGACCCATCTGGGAAAGCAGACAACCTTTGGACTGGGCCTGATCAGGGCGGAAAAGATAAAATGAAAAATATCCTTCTTGCGGTTACCGGGCTCAGCCCCCAGGTCATTACCGAGACCTTGTATGCGCTGCACCAGAATGCGCGCAAGGTGGATGCCGTCCATGTCATTACAACCAAGGATGGCAAGGATCTTATCTATTCCAACCTACTAAGCGATAAAACAGGGCCTTACTTTCAATATCTGGAAGAATACGGTGTCTCACCGTCCGAGATCGATTTTTCCCACAAACATATCCACACCATTACGAATGAACACGGGGTTGAGATCAAGGACATTGCCAGTGAGGATGACAATGCGCATCTGCTCAAGAAATGCCTGGAACTGGCCTTTCGATTCACCAGCGACCCGGACACGAACGTTTTCTTCTCCATTGCGGGCGGCCGCAAGACCATGAGTTCCTGCCTGACCCTGGCGGCCCAGATGTATGGAAGAAGGCAGGACCGGATCTATCATGTACTGGTCTCTCCTGAATTCGAGGGCAACCGCGATTTTTATTACCCGCCCAAGGAATCGCATAAAATCGAGCTCAAGGATGAAAAAGGGCATCCCTATTACAAGGAAACGAGATACGCCCGTGTGACGTTAATACCCATCCCCTTTGTCTCCATCCGTGATCATCTCTCCCCTGAATTCCTAAATGAGCCCAAAGATCCCGGCTCCCTCATGCTTTCATTGATCAGGGAAGAAACCTCTTCCTTGACCGTTAACCTGATCAACCGGAAGCTTATCCATAAGAAAACCGAAATGGATATGACTCCCGCCTGGTCCGCTCTCTACGCGTTCTTTATCCTTCAAAAGAAGAATTGCGTGAAAGATACGGAAACCTGCGGCACATGCACGGATTGTTTTCTGGAGATCCAGGATGTTTTCAACCACCAGGACCAAATTACGAACCTCTACAAAAAGTGCTCCAAAGGCAGGCCCATCGAGGAAATGAGCGATTCGGGCATAATCAATCTAAGTCCTGAAAATTTCAACATGTATAAGGGAAAAATAAAAAAGAAGCTTTTGGAACATTTTGGACAGTATGCCCTGGAAGACCTTGAAATCGCCTCTACAGGCACGCGCCCCAATACGCGGTATGGGATTAGGATGGGAAAAGAAAAGGTGGAGATTGTTTACTGATTGAGAAATCGAGGTGAATACCAATTTTGCATGCTAGGAGACTCGGATGAGTAAAGCAAGAGCAACAAACGCCACAATCCATCGAATCGAAAGGTTAATATACGTAATGCGTGGCCAAAAAATCATGCTGGATAGGGACTTGGCTGAATTGTACGGAGTAGAGACAAGGGTTTTGAAACAGGCGGTTAGAAGAAATAAAAAACGTTTCCCTGATGATTTTATGTTTGAGCTAACCAGAGATGAGATTATGAGGATATCACAATTTGTGACATCCTCTAATATAAAATATTCAAAGAATGTCCATGCTTTCACAAAACAAGGTGTAGCGATGCTTTCCACTGTTTTAAATAGCGAAAGGGCTATAGGAGTTAATATTGAAATTATGCGGGCCTTTGTCAAGGTTCGGGAATTTTGGGGGGCACATAAGGAGTTGGCCGCCAAGCTGAGGGAATTGGAAAAACACATCCTGGATCATGATGAGCAGATCCGGATGATATTCGAGGCGATCCGACAGCTCATGAAACCACCCGAAAAGGCCCGGAAGCCCATTGGGTTTGAGGTCAAGGAAGGAAAGGCCGCATACAGGAGAAAGAAGAAGGGATAATTATACTGCTTTCTTGATATCCTGAATCCCGCGGCAACGTTGCGATGGTTGATTTGTTTTACATTGAGCATATACTGTTCTAACTTTATAGCATCCTGTTCTGTCATTCCGTGCCTGACTGTGCCATGCACGGCAGACAGGGCTTGCCTGTTTCGGACACGATCCGGGAATCACAGAATCCAGAGCGGTTGTCATTCCGCGGCTTGCGTTTTTGTCATACCGTGGCTTGACCACGGTATCCAGGATTGTTAGTCATTCCGTGGCT
>JAFGGA010000165.1 GCA_016930835.1 Deltaproteobacteria bacterium | reverse complement strand
TTCAAATATATTGATGACAATTTAATGTGTTCAGGTGCCAACATTTTACCGTAACAATATTTTGTCACACCCGAACATACGATAGACCGAATTCTAAGAGAAAATCCGATGGAAAAAAGCCCATGTTTGATTATTGAATAATACCGAAGAAAAAAATAAGGCAAATTGATCATTCTTAAAATGAATGATATATAACTGCAGAATTCAATCATAAAAAATCCTTTATATAGAAATGGTCGCATACTTGATTTTGCAACCCGTGTGCCTAAGCGATACAAAGCCGTAACAAGCTGAAATCAAAAGTAAAATTAAATTGTTGGGACAAACGGAATCCATAGGATTGTATAAAATTGTATACTTCGGCGTATTATTGATATGAAGCATCATCCGGTGTTAGGAGAAAGTGTATCATTGGCCATGCGATTCAGGATGGGATGAGAACTTAAGATTGATGGTCTCACAAAAAGTCGAAAAACACCTATTTTTTTGTCATTCCGGTGAAGACCGGAATCCAGAGTTACATGGGCTGTGGACCCCGGCTGCAGTCTATCCCATACTGGATACGGGACCGGGGTGACGACTTCTTACGAGATTGTCAAGATTATATTGAGATCTGTTCTTATGATTGAATAAAGGAGAGATACAAATGAAAAAGATCAAACTGACTTTTATTAGTTTTATGATCGGATTGATTGTGGGAATGGGGCTGGGTATTAACATTGGTAAGGGTAAACCCTTATTCAGTAATCCATTTACCGGGCAAGATTTAGAAAAGACAATCAAGAAAACCGGTGGAGAAATAATCGAAAAGAGCGGGAAAGCTTTAGAAGAAAGCGGAAAGGCTCTTCAGAAAGAGATCGAAGAGAACTTAAAAAAATAAAATCATGATTGTGGTATCTACACGATGGGTATGATTCGTTATCTAATCGGTGACACGGTTGATGCACTGCAAAATTTATTGGATCGGAAGATGGCTTCTGATGAATACCAATCCATTTTGCATCTGGTTCCAACACGAGGCCGTGTTATAGAGCTGGAAGCGGACCACCGTTTTTGGCTTAAGAGAAAAATAAATACAGTAACTGGTTTGATTCACCATCTGTTCCAGAATGAAGTTAAACCAAGGCGATATAGTGATCATCGTTATTTGGATGCACACCTTCGATCCCAACTGATACAAAAGATACTGGAAAGAAGGAGTCAACAGCCGGATTGCCTCTCTTATTTTTCCAGCCTTACACAAGAGCGTTCTTCCGAGGCGAATTTCCCCGGTATTTATAATACTATTCTACGTTTTTTTTCCATGCTTGTCACAAACCATCTTGAAGATGATTTTGTGAACCAGGTGGAAGCTCGGATCTTAAAAACAAACAAGAGTATCCACGGAGAGGAAGAAGAAAGGTTTGCCTTGGAAAGCGATCTTATATGGCTATTGGGAGACTATGAAGAAATAAAAAGAATGATCAAAGGATATGATAATGATGATATCCTCTCCCATGTGAGATCTTTCTTAGAACATGAAGGGGTTCCGTCATCAATAAAGAATATCGATATCATTATCTTTGATGGTTTTATTCATCTCTCCCGAATTGAAGAAGAGATCCTTTTTTACCTATTCACTCAAGTCAAAGAGGTTTGGTGGTCCCTTGATTGTGATAATCGGGTCTCGGCTCCATTAGATATATTCAAAATATCAGGCATAAAAGAATACTTCCAAGAAAAAAAACCAAAAGATACCGAATGTATTAAAAAAGACAAACGATATGAAGCATACCGCATCTTTGCCTCCATCGTCACTTTTATGGAAAGGCTGGAACGAAACGGAATTCCACACCAAATAGAAAGGGCGACTGAATCCATTTTCCTGAATCCAATGGCCCGAGGGTTTTATCGAAATGGGACGATGGAATATTGTGTCACAAAAGAAACCTTAATGATTAAATCCTTCTCAAATAGAATCGATGAAGTAAAAGGTATTGCCGCTGAGATCAAACGTATCATCCATGATGAAGGGCTGGATAAATCCCAAGGGCTGGGGTCCATCAGAGTCATTTTTTCGGATCTTGAGACCTACTCGCCTCTACTGTCAGAAATATTTGCTGATTATGGAATCCCTTTTAGCCTGACCAGAGGCCTACCGGTTGCTTCCCACCCGATTACTCGTATTTTTATCTACATTTTTGAGGTCGCACTTCGTTCTTTTCAAAGGGAAGATGTTTTTCGACTTTTTTCATCAGACCTGATCCATTATCCAGGGGATAATAATGACAACCTGAACCCTGAAATTGATAGCCGGAAATTGCAACCGGCATACCTTCTGGCCGGGGATAATCTCCGAGAAGTGATGCGGACGATTCGAGAAGGGTCAAAGGATCTCAAATTATTCAGCCCGGATATTTTCACATTCGATCAAGTAGCTAAAAAGTGTGGTCTTCATCGCTTAGGGGATAATGTAACCTGTATCGGAGATCGAGAAATATTCTGGGTCAAAGATTTCTATCAAGACATGTTACTCCATTCCAGGGACCAGCAAGAACAGAAGGCGATCCGTCAAGAGTACTACAGCTTTCTTATTCAGACCGTCCACATACAGCAAAGACTTCAACCCTTTCTCAAGATGCTCCACCAGGATAATCCACAAAATATCTCAGAGCTTTTTTTCTCCATTCTCGATGACCTCGGCCTGCCCGGTAACCTAGCATTCATACCTGATGAAACCGTTAAAGACCCAGCTGGCGCAAATGATATTCAAAAAAATCTAAAACGAGATATTAGAATATATTCCATTTTAGTCGAATTGATTAAGGCAACCGAAAAGGAGTTAGGGATTACCCGTAAATTTTTATTTGAATCAATACATGGTCATGACCTGCTTCAACGATTCTATACGGGTTTTAAGAACAGATTAAGCAGTGCCTTCCTCCTTGATGAACGCAATCCAAATGTTATTCGGGTTTCACAGTGGTTAGAGGTTCGTGGGCGCGCCTTTGATTACATTTTTGCCGGCGGATTGACATCGGACAAATTTCCCTTTCAAGAAGAGATCGATTTTATCCTCTCTCATTCACCATCCCATATGTTCCGGATCCCTGATCCAATGGACCATTCGCGATACCTATTTAGCCACGTTCTCAGAAATTATCGAAAACGGCTGTATCTATCATATCCACGACGCAGCGAAGAGAAAGAGGAAAATCCATCAATCATTTTAATAGATTTGGCGATGATGAACGAGGGGACGAATGGGCATAATGCCGATATGATATCATTAGAAAAACGATTCCAATGGAGAAACAATCCTTACTATACGTCACGAGGAGAGATCCTTAATGCATCCATCCCCGAAAAACTCTCCGCTGAAAAAGCTGAAGGTCATTTATGGCCTGTTAACCGCATTATCCTCCGATCGCATTCAAAAATGGACGGCCTCCTGAGGGGGATCCATTCGATCATCTCAAGATGGGCGTCCGACGGGCTTTTTGAATACGACGGACTCGTGAGCGAAGCATGCGGGTTTCAAGCTTTTCTTCAAAAAAAAGAATTTATTTTTTCTCCTTCTCAATTAGAAGCATTAGCCAGTTGCCCCATGCGCTATCTTTTTGAGCAGGTCTACGAGCTTAAGGCCATTGAACAGCATGGCCCTGAAATCCCCTCAAAAGAAATGGGACAACACATTCATGCAATCTTAAAGGCCCTTTTCACCCAACTGCTGGAACATAAAGATAATATTGCGGGTATAGGCATACATAAAGCCTTTTTATTGGCTGATAAAGTCCTGAATGATTATTTTTCCAATTATGCGGTAATGGATCGATCCGAATTTTCCGAATCACAAAAAAGGGATTTAAGAGATGGGTTGGACCAAGATTTTTTAAATCCAAAACCGGGTTCGGACATAAGGGAAGGGATCATTGCATGTGTTCTCCGTTTCGAGGAAAAAAACTTTAGGGACAGGAAACCTCAAGGGCTTGAATATGGGTTCGGGTATGGAAAAGAGTGTACCGTTAAGATCGGGAACTCATTGATTCGAGGATATATCGACCGCTTTGATTCGGATGTAAATGACCCTGAGAAAGTATATATCTATGATTATAAAAGCGGGCGAATCTCTTCTTCAAGCATGATTAAAAAAGGACTTTCCTTTCAATTGCCCATATATATGAGGGCCCTGCGGGCTGGCTCTCCTTTTAAAAAAATAGCCGCATCTTTTTATTCTCTAAACAGAGATATCTTGTTGAAGGAAAACCCCCTTAAACAGACAGTCATTGATCATTGTGATGACATAAAAGGGCTTGATGTTACCGGCATTCGCCTGATAGATGATTATGTGGATCAACTTCTGACCCTTATTAAGAAGGGAGTTTTTCATCATTCCGAAGACGAGACGAACTGCCATCATTGTGAATTCTGGCATGTTTGCCATAAAGATATGCGACGGATGGGATATCTTGTGGATTCAGGATCATTCCCGGAACTATATTCAGGTAGAAAAAACCTTGAAAAATGGAAAGCAGTTGATGATTTTAGAAAAAAATGGAAAGATACCCTTAACAGCATGAAAAAAGCCTTTGAGCTAAAGACCGACGCAGGGCGTAAGGGACATTATGACAAAGTAATGAGATTTAAGGATTGCATTGAGAAGTCATATGATTCGTTACCTTTTTTTCATTACTACCTTGATGAACTCATTGCCCGGCTGCGTGATTTTCAAAGGGAATATTTATCATTAAAGCAATAGGAATTTCGCTGGCTTTTTCAGCGGGAAAACGCATCTTCTTCGCTTGGTTATCCGAAAAAATATATCATTTTAAAAAATGATAGACATTGGTTTGAAAAGTAATATATAGTTTTTTTGAAGCCACCGTAGCTCAGTCGGCAGAGCACCTCACTCGTAATGAGGATGTCCGCGGTTCGATTCCGCGCGGTGGCTCCAAAAAAAATAAACGGATCATTTTCATTTACTTAATACCCGCCTTTACATCTTTCTCTTGGTTTTCCAACCTCCTTTGAGAACCTGCCGATAACACCTCCACTATATCATCCAAAGGAAAACCTTAGAGCATGGCGACCCTCCTTAGTTAACAGTTTGTTGGAGGGGAGGATATTTGATGTGTAATAACAAATGGCGAGGCTTTAAACAAATCGATTAGTCATATTGGATGTACATACCGGAACCACAGGCGCCCTTTATCAAGATATGAAAAAGGTTCGTTTATTCTGCATTGATGTGATGGATGATCCAGAAGTGGGAAGGCCAAAACATGACAAAGGATGCCTTCATTATGATAACCGGGACTGTAAATGTTTTAGGGTCCACCCGAAAAAGGAAAGACCTACCGCCGCTATATAACACAAAATGATATTGAGGAAAAAAAGATTGAAAAAATCTAAGAGACGAGGTACAAACGAGACTCTTTATTGGATCTTCAGGCGGGAGGAAGGAAATGGAATTTATCCAAGATTACTTTCAATGTGAAAACTGTAAAAATAAAGACTTTAAGCGTATCTATAATTTTTCCCTAAGATTTCACAGGTGTAATTTCTCGGATGATCTTATTTATGATAAATTATGTGATGAAATTTATCAATGCACCCAATGCCAAAAAACTTATAAAATGAGTCAGATAGAAGAAGGGCTTCTAAAGATAAAAAAGATGAGGAAATCTAAAGAATCAGAATAGCGCATGACATATTCAAAGGCGGATTTCCTTAAAAATAGGAGTACATCAGAGGAAACGGCACCTCCAACCGTTTCTGGTTTCAAGCCTGGGTATTTACATCTTTTTGAAAAAACTGGAATTTATACGCGCCCAGCTCAATGGTATCGAAGTCATTCAATTGGACATTATCCTTGACCACTTTATTATTAACCTTTAACTTTGTCATGCCACCGGTAAACGAAATAGTATAGCCATTCGGCCTTTTACTGATGGTTGCCGATGTCGGAGCCATCAACATGCCACTGAGTTTGATCTCTGACGTATCTGCCTTGCCGATCTTGGTCAATTTTTTAGTCAATTCAATCTCTCCCAGTCCCGACCCGTCAATAAAGCTTATGACGCCTATCTTCTCCACCGGCTTCACCGTGGAGATGGGTTGCTCTTGTTTAGACAATAATTCTTTCTGCTTGGCCGTGTTGAGCATCATCGTCTTGTCCATATCAAGTTGCTCCGGGCTCTTTTCAACCTTACCTTTCTCAGTAGCAACAAAAAGAAGAACGTGTTTCCCGATAATAATATTATCGCCATGAGACAGTTTATGCGATGTTATCTTCTTATCGTTGATAAATGTGCCGTTCGTGCTCTGCAGATCCGTTAAAATAAAATCAGATCCCGCCTTATCGATCCTGGCATGATATCCGGATACGGCAAGATTATCTATATTGATGATATTGTCCTTATTACGGCCTATGGTGATACTCTCTTTCATAATAGGGTATTCTTTGAGTACCTGCTTATTGAACATTAAGATGAGTCTGGCCATGATCTCCCCCTTTATTATGAATGGGTATTATATTATGCCAATCTAAATAAAAATAGCAAGATGAATTAAGATCAAGGTATCAATTTTTTTAATATTTTATGAAAGCCAATAAAAAAATCGGCAAAAAATTGACCGATTTTTTTAAAGCTTCCATCCTCGTGCCCTTTCATATCCATTATGAAAACAGAGATGATCGTCGTATTATCATGGGCACCCCTCTTTAAAACTTTATCAATCAATCTTCTACAAAGACTCTCCGGCTCTTTTTCATTATTGGCCATGGCTAAGATCTCTTCATCTCTTACCAAGTCCGTCAAACCATCCGTACACAATATAAACCGGTCATTATTGGAGGGTTCGATCTCAAATATATCCGGCTCCACGGTCTCTGCTGAACCTAAATTTCTTGTAAGGATATGTTTCAATGGGGACGTTTCGGCCTCTTCTTTGGTCATCATGCCCATCTCAACTTGTTCAGCAACTATGGTATGATCTTTTGATAACCCTTCGATAACCCCATCCCTTACCAGGTAAATACGACTATCTCCTACATTCGCCGCGATGATTACATCCTGTGTCACCAATAGGATAACAACAGTGGTACCCATGCCATGATATTTTTTGTTCTCCACCGCCATTTCATAGATGACCCGGTTGGCAAAGCGGATACTTCCCAGGATATAATTGCCTTGCAAGGTGAGGGAGTTATCAGGTTCTCCATATATCTCATCAGCACTTACACCTTCTTCGACCCATTTACGATAACACTTGTTAATAAGTTCGACCGATATTCGACTAGCTACCTCTCCAGCCAGATGCCCGCCCATTCCATCGGCTACGACATAAAGGCCCAATGCGTCTTCTGACGAGAATGAATCCTCGTTTCCCTCTCTTTTCAGGCCCACATCCGTTATTCCTGATGCAACAATATGCAATTTACTCCCTCATATAAGTAAAAAGAATATATTACTTTTTGATGAAATATTACTTCATTGCCCTTTTTTCTCTCAGCTCGTCAATTTTTGTGCTGAGAAGTCTAATAATTCTGGCCATATCCTCGGCAGATTTGAATCGATTATCAGGGTTTTTCGCCATGGCTTTATCGATAATCTGTTCGCATATTTTAGGCACTTTCGGATTGAAATTTCTGGGGGAAGGATGTTTGACCTGGGTAATCTGATACAGAAGACCGCTTAAGTTATCCCCATGAAAAGGCAATTCGCCTGTAATAAGCTGAAAAAATAATACCCCTAATGAAAAAATATCTGATCGCGCATCAATCTTTTGTCCCATGATTTGCTCTGGGGACATATAATTGGGCGTACCCAAGATAACCCCTGTCTTAGTCCTTGATGACGAAATGGCCTTTGCGATACCAAAATCAGTCACTTTGATCTGGCCGTTCTGCAGGAGCATGATATTGGCAGGTTTTATGTCTCTATGTATCACATTGTTCTTATGGGCAAAGTCGAGGGCATCGGCGACTTTCGCTACAATATCTAGGACTTTTCTAAGAGGTAGCAATGTGTCTTTATCAATAAATTTATCGAGATCCTCTCCCTCTAAATATTCCATGGCCATATAGGTAAGATCTTGATCTTCTCCCACATCATGAATCGTCACAATCGAAGGATGAGAAAGCTGGCCGGCGATCTCTGCTTCCCTAAAAAATCTTTCTTTAATCTCTTGGATAACGTCATCCTCGAACTCATCGGAAAAACGGATCGTTTTTATAGCAACCAGACGGTTGATTTTAGGATCCTGGGCCTTAAAGACCAAGCCCATGGACCCCCTTCCCAATTGCTCCAAGATCTCATAACGGCCTACCTTGGTAATGGCTCCGGTGGAAGACTCAACAAGAATATTACCATCTTGCGCCCCTTCATAGCTCCCAATGGTGGAGGATTTATCCAACTCTTGAAGTCTCGGGATACGAGTATCAAGATCCTTGAAACCACCGTTTTTATTAATATATTCATAGGCCATGACAGCCTTTCCGATAATTCGTTTCTTCTCCCACTCCAGGCCAACACCGTAGATAAGATTCTTTGTCTCTTCATTCAAAGGGAGTTTTCGAAATTTATCAAAGGCAAGATCCAATAGCCCTTGGTTTTGATAGTTGATTCCAAGCAACCGAGAGCTTTCATGGGATTCTCTGGCAACAATAAACCGCCTTCCCGAAACCACGACGTAAATCATGGCCAGGCAGCTTATGATATATGCTGTTTTAAGCCATAAATGAAACCACGAAAGGAAAATAAAACCAGTTGTGACGACCAGGACAATCAATCCCAGAGACCATATGGATCGAATTAATTGTCCTTTTTGCGTCAAGATGAATGACGCAAAAAGCCCTAAAAAGAGAAGAACAGCCATCTCGATATAAAATAAGTAAACCGGGCGTTCAATGTATTGATGGTTGATAATATCTGATAGAATATACGCCGTCAGATCATTCTCAGGCATTCGAGAAGAGATCGGAGTGTCATAACGAACACTATTTGCGAGATCAAAACCAATAAGGGCGACCTTCCCTTTCATCTTCGAAGGATGTGGAGGGGTCGTTAGTAAATCCGCGAATGAAAAACGGGAGAAACGCAGCCCGCTAGGAAAGCGGATGAGCATTTCGCCATTTATCAAGGGTATAGGCCCGTTTTTCAACAAAATTTGTTCATCCGTTACTTTCACTGAAGTGGGATGTTCATTTAAAAATCCAATCGCTAAGCGCAGGGGAAATGATGGTATCAGGGAACCGTGATAACTAATAAAGGCAGGGTGGATCCTGCCCTTCATGCTGGTATCGGGGGTGATATGGTTATGTCCCAGACCCATTGCGGACAGGGAGAGATCAGCGTAGGGGAGGAGCAGATATTCCGCGTTGAGTCTTTCATGAACGGATGGAGAAATATTAGATGCGGCCAATAGGCTATTGTTCAAAGCGGGGTGTTCTCTGCCTTTAGAGGACTTGAGTGCGTTTCCAAGTGTTGCCTGTAAGGGTAGAACCACATTCCCACTGTTTTGGATGGTCTCGACCAACCGAAGGTCTTTATCCAGTGTTTCCGTCATCTTTGCTTTGACAGCGGGATCCAGTGATTCACCAATGGTTTCCATGGCTAGCAAAGCCTGCCTATTTTCCTTTTCGTGAAGTAATATATTCAACCCGATCAATCTGATGCCATTTTGCTTCAGAAGATCCACCATGTTCGCGAGGAGATCCCGCGGCCATGGCCAAGGACCCAGTTCGGCCATGCTTCGATCATCAATATCAACAAGCATAATATGGTCGTTTTTCAAATCATTGCTAGGAGAGAATCTGATTGCGGTGTCATAGATATGTCTATCAATGGAATCGCAAAAAGGGAGGCTTTTATAGGAAAAAGCGATAAATAGCAAAACGATAAAGATACTTATGGCGATATCTAATTTTATACTTTTATCTGTCATTTAAATAGTAGAATTATGTCGATTAATACTTTAATGTATCTTCCCGTGCCGGATCAAATGATAAAAAGTTGTATCAAAACAATAACTTAATGTCAAAGAAAAAACATGGTTCGTGGTTTCCATGATGAACCCCACCTTAAGCGAAAAACAACCTGTAAAAGTAAATCAGGCCACCTCAAATCATATGGTGATCTCATATTGCTCAATATGAAGACTTGGTTGTGATATGATAATAATAGGTCGATTCAGCCTTTTCTCCAGCTCCATAACCGATTGCTGCTCATCCTCTTTAAGTACATTCTCGATTTCCGGGTTGACTCGAACGTAGATACTGTTATCATCCGTCGTTGATATCGAAGGCGGTTCCCGTTCAAGATCCCTGAAGATCTCATAGCATATCGTCATTTTTGATTTGAGCGATCCTCTTCCTTCGCAATACGAACATGGTTCACTCAGCAGCCGATTAAGATTTTCTCGGGTCCTTTTCCGAGTCATCTCAATAAGCCCTAACTCGGACATCTTAAGGATATGCGTTTTTGCTTTATCTTTTTTTAAAGCATCTTTTAAAGACACAAATACACGCTCTCGATTCTCCAATTTCTCCATGTCGATAAAATCAATAACGATCAGACCGCCGATATTCCGTAATCGGATCTGATAGGCTATCTCTTTTACCGCTTCAAGGTTTGTCTTTAAAATCGTCTCTTCCAGGTTTCGCTTACCCACATACCCACCCGTATTAACGTCTATGGAGGTCAAGGCCTCCGTCAATTCGATAACAATATAGCCTCCGGACCTCAGCCAAATTTTCTTTTCAAGCGCACGGGAAATTTCCATTTCGATCCCGTATGCATCAAAAATAGGATCTGTTTCCGTATAAAGTTCCACGGAATATCTTAATTTTGGAGCGAAATGGTCGATAAATTTCAATACATTCTCATATTCTTCACGCGAATCGATGATAAGGCGATCCACTTCACGTGTAAAAAGGTCCCTGACCGCCCGCAATGAAACGGTCAAATCTTGATATAATAAACCCGGCCCCGATGATTTCGTCATCTTTTCCTGGATGTTGGTCCAGAGTTTTAACATGAAATCCATCTCGGATTTTAATTTTTCCTTTTCCGCCCCCTCGCTGACGGTTCTGACAATAAAACCGAATCCTTCAGGCCGAATTTCCTCAACAATGTTTTTTAACCTTTCACGCTCTGCCTGATCTTCAATACGCCTTGAAATACCGACATGGTTTACAGTGGGCATCAAAACCAGATGCCTTCCCGGCAGAGAGATATAAGAGGTAAGCCGTGCGCCTTTGGTCCCGAGGGGTTCTTTTGAAACCTGCACCATTATATCTTGGCCCTCTCGAAGGAGATCCTCTATGGTAAAAACCGTATCTTTAAAAAAGGATTGCTTTGTCTTTTCGGATTCGTCTATCAAGAGGCCGTTTTCAATCTGAACCTGTTCTTGGAGCATCAATTGTTCGAGATCGGACACCCCCTTATGAACGTCAGATATATAGAGGAAAGCCGTGCGCTCTTGGCCGATATCAACAAAAGCGGCTTGCATTCCAGGCAGTACCCTGACGACTCGCCCCCGATAGATATTCCCCATTAGTTCTTGTCCTGTTTTTCTCTCAAAATAAAGTTCAACGGCGACGCCGTTCTCAACAAGCGCAACCCGCGTTTCATGGGGCCTGGTATTGATAATCAATTCATTTGTCATGGGTGTCCCAGTAAGCAGGGGGTAACAACCGATATTTTTTAAGACACTGCATTATTTTTTCAACTAAATGGGTCCGGGGTGATGTTCAGCGCAAATGAATATATTACTCCAGAATCTGTTTAGTCTTCAAGATATTAATGTCCGTCATATCCCCATCCTGAAGCTGAAATATCCCTCGGATTATTTCAGCCGGTTTGAGCTTAGGTCCGGGAAGCTCCCTAAGGATCAAGGCTATGGCCTGCGGGGATATGAGGCTTATGGACTTTACAAGGGGCTTAGCATCCACGCTCTTCTTTTTTTCATGAACATACTTGATCAAAGGGAAATGATTCAAACGCTTAAAGCTTTCAATCGCGTTTGGATCTATTTCCTGATCCTTAAACCGGATTTCATAATGGCTTTCTTTGATAACCACCCCTTTTGAAGCCCCGGCAAGGTCTTCAATATGATGTATATATAACCCCAGAGGAAGTTGGTTATTTATCGCATCTTTGACTTCCTGTATAGACCTCGTATCGTAGATCTCCACATCGACCGTTTCATGTAAGCTCTCGGTTCCAACGGGCAGAGCGGATAAAAATGAAATCTTAGGCATGGGGTGATACCCCCTTGAAAAGACTGGAGATAGGCCGGCCCTTTTTATAGCCCTCATAAATACCTGATAAAGCTCAAGATGGCTGAGATATTTGGTTATCCCTGTTTTTGAGAATGTCAGCCGGTATTTCTTGGAGTTAGAGAGAGGAAAACCCTCTGACGTTTCTTTTGGCGTTGAAAAAGCGATCTGATGGTTATAGGTCTTTAATGTAATTTTTTCATGATCGCACACGCCGCATTGAAGACATTGGAGTCGACAGTCAGGGGTAATCTTACCTTCAAATGCCCTCGTGTTTTCCATCCTCAAATAATCTTTTGTAACGCCGGATTGAATGTGGTCCCAAGGGAATACTTCGTCAAAGGGTCTTGACCGATAGAGATAAAATTCAGGGTCTACTCCTGATTTTTGAAATGCCTTCTTCCAGCCAGCCATATTAAAATGATCGCTCCAGGCATCAAAACGGGCTCCCGAGCGCCAGGCCTCTATAAGGGCCGGTGTTAAGCGCCTGTCACCTCTGGAAAAGACTCCTTCCAGCCAACTGAGTTCGGGGGGATTCCATTTGACCCTAACCAGACCCCCTTTCAAGGCTGTCCGAACCGATTCGATCCGGCGTCTGCTTTCGTCCTGGGTTATCTGAGAAGCCCACATAAAGGGTGTATGAGCCTTGGGTACAAATGTCGCGATGCTGACGTTTAATTTGGCTTTTCTACCTTTTCTCTTTGCTTGCTTGACCACGGCCATTGATAAATCGACGATGCTTTGAAGATCCTTTTCTTCTTCACGGGGAAGCCCCACCATAAAATAAAGTTTTAGAAGATTCCACCCGGCCTCGTATACACCACGGGCAGTCACTAAAATATCATCATTGGTGATGGATTTATTGATGACATTCCTCAATCGATCATTCCCTGCTTCAGGTGCCATGGTAAAACCTGTTTTCCGCACTCTTTTGATTTGATCAAACCAGGAAGGATCCATACTGTCAATCCTCAAGGAAGGCAAACTTACGGCGACATGATGATGGGCCTGAATGTTCATTAACTCTTTTATCAAGGCCGTAATGCAACTATAGTCACCCGTGCTGAGAGATAGGAGGGATATCTCATCATAACCCGTTTGCATAAGCGCGGTATTTAGGATTGAAATAATCGAACGTGGATCACGCTCTCTCACTGGGCGATAGATCATACCGGCTTGACAAAACCGGCAACCCCTTGTGCAACCGCGGGAGATTTCAATCGCCAAGCGGTCATGGATCAATGATGTAAATGGAACAACCTGGTTAAAAGGGAAGGGGGAATCATTGATATCGGCTATGACGGCTTTTGTAATCGTTTGATAATCCGGCAAAGAAGGTTCAATAGCCCGGATGGTTTTATCCCTATTGTAGCAAACTCTAAAATAAGAAGGAACATACACTCCTTCAAGTCCGCATAATAGGTGCAAGACATCTTCTTTTTTTAGGCCTTCTTTTTTTTGTCGGCGAATAATATCGCATATCCCCAAAACCGTCTCTTCCCCGTCTCCGATGACAACGGCATCGAAGAGATCCGCGACAGGTTCCGGGTTAAAACAAGCTGGTCCTCCCGCTATAATAAGAGGAAATGACTCATCCCGTCCCGCTGCTAGAAAAGGAATACCCGATAGATCAAGTATGGTTAACACATTGGTGAAAGAGAGTTCATGCTGAAGGCTGAAACCGATGATATCGAAATCACGCAGCGGTCTTTGGGATTCAAGGGTTGTGATGGGAACATTTCTTTTTCTTAATTCCCTCTCAAGATCAATCCAGACGGAGAATACGCGCTCTGCCGCAATCCACTCATGAGCGTTGAGAATATGATAAAGAATTTTAAGCCCTTGATGGGACATTCCCACTTCATACACATCCGGAAATGCAAGCACAAAGGAAACATCCACGCTTAATGGATCTTTGCGAATAGCATTGATCTCATGCCCCAGATAACGACTGGGGCGTTCAATTTGGGAAAACCAGTTATATTCATGAATGGGTTTCATAGACGTTATTTATCCTTAGAGGAAGAAGCACCGTTATCACTGCGCCGCCATCCGGATGATTCTCCCCCGTGACCTTTCCTTTTAGTCCTTCTACAATACGTTTTACAATGGCAAGGCCAAGGCCTGCACCGCCTGTTTTGGTCGTATAAAAAGGTGTAAAAAGATGTGAAAGCGTTTCTTCATTGAATCCTTTCCCCGTATCCCGCAAAACGATTTTGACGCCTTTTTGTTTCGGATGGGATGCATCCGCCATCTCCATCTCTTTGATATGGATATCAAGAATTCCTCCATCAGGCATCTCATCAACCGCATTGATAAAGATATTCCATAACACTTGTTTGATTTGTTCAGGATCGGACTCCATCTTAATGACATCATCAAAATGAGTCTTAACCTTCATATTTTGGTTCCATTTGCCGCTGTTCTTAAAAAGCTCAAGAGAATCCATGATCACTTGGTTGAGTTCAAATATATGAAAATTGGTGGATTTGGGCCTTGCGAATAAAAGAAAATCATTTACGAGGTGGTTTAATCGATTAATCTCTCTCAAAACAATGTCCATTAAGCGACCATTTACATCATCCATTCCCGGATTTTCATTAAGCATTTGAATAGAGCCACTGATCGAGGCCATTGGATTTCTTATTTCATGAGCGATTCCCGCTGCGAGTTCACCAATCAAGGCAAGTCCTTCAACCCTTCTCATCTCTTCTTCAATCTTTTTTATCTCGGTCATATCCTGAAAAATAAGGATTTGTCCTTTGCGGTTCCCGTCCGGAAGCAGGAGTGGAGAAAGGGACAATCGAATGAACCGAGAATCGTCGCCCTGCCCCTGGTAGGTGATATCGATGAATCTGGGTAAATCTTGATGAAGCGCTCCCGCATGGTCCCCTATATAGTCCTTGAGAAAAGGGATTGTTTCCACCACATTTTTTCCGATCATTTTATTCGCCGGGCTATCGAAGAATTTTTCCGCAGCCGGGTTAAACAGAATAATTCGGTTCTGGTCATCAAGCGTAATCAACCCCGATGTGATACTCCTTATGATCCATTCATTGAGTGCTTCAAGTTTGATGATATCTTCCTTCTTGGCCTCCAGCTCAACTCGACCCTTACGGATCTGCTCCGACAGGTAACTGCTCAAAAATGCCACGCAATAAAACGCTGCGATGTTCACGACGATTGAAAAAAAGATATAAGAACGCTGATACTCTATATATTGCCCGATCGGACTGCCGATCGGATGAATCAGACCGTAAAAATGAAGATCCAATAAAAGTCCATAGAGGATGCTGCCGCTGGAGGCGATAATCATGCCTCCCTTTCGGTAGAGAATCATGCTGGCGTTAAGGATCGTAAGTATGTAGAGAAACGAAAATATGCTCTCTATTCCACCGGTTGAATAAATAATGGCGGTCGTGAAAAGGGTATCCGTAAGGAGCTGGACATAGGCTAATTGGGTAAGGTCTTTGACGATTTTCAGAAGAATAACATAGATAAAGGTCAAAAAATAAAGCGTGGCAATAAGAAGGTAATGGAAGGTCTGGATATCTCCAAAATAGGTCTTTGTCTCTCGCACTTGGATAACGATAGACGCACCCAAAAGGATGGATACAAACAAGACCCTCAAAAACATGAGCTTTTGGAGACTGCTTGATAACTCTGCTTGAGGTTTTTTGGGGTCAGATTCGACCATATGAAACCGGCTTAACCGCCGACGGCACCGGCCATCGTAAAGATAGGCAGGTACATGGCCACAACCAAACCACCGATGGAGCCGCCTAAAAACAACATCAGCAAGGGCTCCAGCATGGATGTCAATGCATCTACAGCGGCATCGACTTCTTTATCATAAAAATCGGCTATTTTTGAGAGCATGGTATCCAGGGCGCCGGTGGCCTCACCAACTGAGATCATTTGTATGACCATGCCGGGGAATACATCCGTCTCGGAAAGAGGTTCCGCAATGGTTTGACCTTCCGCAATGCTGCTTCTCACATCAAAAATGATCTCCTCTAATACGACATTTCCTGCGGTCTTGGCGACGATTTCCAGGGAATCAAGAATCGGTACCCCGCTGGCAAGCATGGTCCCCAGGGTTCGCGTAAATCGGGCCACGGCGGTTTTTTTCAACAGATCCCCGAAAATAGGCAGTTTAAGAGCGATCGTATCCGTCACTTTTCGTCCTTTGGTCGTATCCCGATATTTTTTAAAGGCAAAGATGAGGACAAAAATGGCAGGGACGATAAATATAATATTTGACTTCATAAAATCACTCATGGACACAACCATCTGAGTGGGCAAAGGAAGGGCCTGACCAAAGCTGGCAAACATATCCTGGAAAACCGGTATCACAAAGATAAGGATAACGGCGATCACAATAATGGCAATGGCCACGACGACAATAGGATAAGTTAAAGCCCCTTTGATCTTTGATTTAAGGTCTTCCGCTTTTTCAATAAAATTGGCCAAACGCTGGAGGATGGTATCCAGGATGCCACCCATTTCACCGGCAGCAATCAGATTCACAAAAAGATCGTCAAAGACCTTGGGGTGTTTTCTCATGGCCTCGGCCAATGTAGAACCGCCTTCCACATCCCTTGTGATTTGTTTTAGCATACCCCGAAAGGTGGGATTCTCTGTTTGCTCGGCCAGAATGGTCAAGCCTTGGACAAGGGGGAGGCCGGCATCGATCATTGTTGAAAACTGTCTGGTGAAAATAACAATATCCTTACTCGTTACCTTGGGTTGCATGAAGGAAATATTTTCGAACAGGTCCTTCGGCTTGGGTTTTATTTTAAGGACCTTAAGATTGCGCTTTTTAAGTTGATTCAGGGCTATTTGTTCATTTGCAGCTTCCAACTCACCTTTGAGTTTCTTCCCTTTTCTGGTCTCCGCAACCCATAAAAAGAACGGCATAGAATTTCCTCCCCTGCCATATGCGTGAAAAAATACAAATCCGAATAACCGTCAATCCAAGATGGTTATTAAATAAACAGTATTTATCAGATAACATTAATAAAATTGGTAGGATATGTCAAGTATTCTTCAAACCCTTAATCCTAACCGGACAAAATCAAAAGAATAATTTGTCCTTGACAAGAATTATGGTTTCACATTTAATAGCGCATCAATACCATGAAAACATTTTAATCAGCGAAGGAGGAAAATAACGTGAGTGAAATTACCGCCCCGATGGGGGGAAAAGTAATCGATGTCAAAGTAAATGTAGGGGATTCAGTTGATGAGGACATGGAAGTGATCATTTTGGAGGCCATGAAAATGGAGTTGCCCGTTGTGGCAACAGCATCCGGAAAGGTCAAAGAGATTAAATGCAAAAAAGGTGATGCGGTTGAAGCCGACGCCGTTCTAATCATATTAGAATAATTCAAGTAGCGTGAGAATGCAGTAGGCCTCTTCCAGAAAAGCCCTGTATCCATAATAATAAAAAGCCTCTTCCTGAGTGGGATGAGGCTTTTTTGTCGGTATTTATTTTTTAAAAGCTCGGGAAATAATGCTCCCGGACAAAGACATCCCCAACAATAATACGACAAGGACGACAAATACTCCGATATACCGAATTACCAAGGTCCCGATAATCCAAGTCCAACTATCTTTCATGATCGAGATGGTGGTCTGCGGAGCATGGCCTTTTGAAATGGTAATGGAATGCCAAGCAAGGTTCCCGTCATCTTCGATGTAGGTCGCGTCTTTCCAATCTCTGAATTTTATGTCGGTATAATCTTTCAACGCCTTCTTATAAAACGCCAATGTGTCATCATGCGATTGGGTTGTTTTCATCTCCATACGGGAACCCGTCTTTTGAACAACCTCACCTGAAGGTATAAGTGGTGCCCCAAGGAAATCATCGGCTATGGAGGTGACCGGAAGTATCCAAAAAATACCAATTAAAGCCAATATATATCTTTTCATTTTTTTATCCTTTTTAAAGAAAAGTTCCTGGTATAATAAAATTATTGTGCATTAATCAAACATAGCAATAAACATCCCCGCTGCTGCCGCAGAGCCGATCACGCCGGCCAGATTCGGCCCCATGGCATGCATGAGAAGGTGATTGGTCTTATCATACCTCTGTCCCTGAACCTGAGAGACTCGCGCGGCCATAGGTACTGCCGATACCCCGGCCGACCCGATCAAGGGATTGATTTTATCCTTAATAAAGAGATTCATGATCTTAACGGTCAAGATACCCCCTACTGTGCATACCCCAAAATCAATGAGACCCAGGCCGAAGATAAAAAGGGGTTTCCAGCTTAAAAAATTATCCGCGTGCATGGTCGCCCCCACGGAGATACCCAAGAAAATAGTAACGATATTCATCAGCGATTCTCGGGCCGTATCGGCAAGTCTCTCCACCACACCGCACTCTTTCATGAGGTTACCGAGCATGAACATCCCCATCAATGGGATAACGGATGGTACCAAAAGCGCGATAATTCCGACCGTGACCAAAGGAAATAGAATCTTTTCTTCCCTTGATACGGATCTTAATTGTTTCATCCGGATTTTTCTCTCCTCCGGAGAGGTCATTAACCTCATGATTGCAGGTTGTATCAAGGGGACCATGGCCATGTAGGAATAGGCCGCCAGGGCATTGGGTCCAAGAAGCTGTGGGGCGAGATGCTGGGTAAGATAGATGGTTGTGGGGCCATCCGCACCTCCGATAATACCGACTGATGCGGCCTCTTTCAGGGTAAATCCGGCCAGGACGGTGCCCGTGAAGGTGATAAACACACCCAATTGCGCACCTGCTCCGACCAGAAGGGTCTTCGGGTTTGCAATGAGGGGCCCGAAATCGGTCATCGCGCCCAGACCCAGGAATATAACGCACGGGATAATCTCCCATTCAAGGCCATAATGATAAAAGACTCGAAGGAGCTGGGCGTGTCCTTCGGCATATCCCATCAAAGGAACCAGGGGGAAATTCACAATAAAAATCCCGAATCCAATGGGAAGAAGCAATAAGGGTTCATATTTCTTTGCAATGGCCAGGTACATAAAAAGTGCGCCGACCGCCCACATGATGATCAACTTCCATTCAAAATTGAATATTCCTGTTGTGTGAAGAATACCACGCAACATATCGAGAATTTCATTCGCAGACATAATATGACTCTCCATGCTGATATAATATAGATTATTAAAAAAATCGGACAATTATGATGTCTGGCCTATAGTTGAGAGCCGGTATTTTGTCAAGTCGAATTATTCCAAGGCCTTTCCGGAAAAACCATTTGACACCTCATGGATAATGACGATATGAACCACTATAAAGTCGGATCTTTTTTGGAATGATGCGTAACATAAAGGAGAATGATGAATGCAAAAAGAGAAGCCTGAAAACCCACTGAATAATGAAGAATTATGTATCAATACAATCCGTATCCTCTCAATGGATGCGGTACAAAAGGCGAATTCAGGTCATCCAGGCGCGCCCATGGGACTTGCTGCAGCGGCCTTTGTGTTGTGGACGAAATTTTTAAAACACAACCCCAAAAATCCTGATTGGTATGATCGGGACCGTTTTATCCTCTCTGGTGGTCACGCGTCCATGCTTCTATATAGTCTTCTTCACCTCACCGGTTATGATTTGGCTCTGGATGAAATCAAAAATTTCCGGCAATGGGGCAGTTGCACCCCCGGCCACCCCGAATTCGGATGCACACCGGGTGTTGAAACCACGACTGGCCCGCTTGGACAGGGTTTTACCAACGCAGTGGGCATGGCGCTGGCTGAACGACATCTGGCAGCTGTTTTTAATCAACCAGGCCATGAGATCATAGACCATTATACCTATGTCATGTGCGGTGACGGAGATTTTATGGAGGGTGTGACATCCGAGGCCGCTTCCCTTGCGGGACATCTAGGTCTATCAAAACTAATCTGTATCTATGATGACAATCAGATCACCATTGAGGGTAAGACGGATATTGCCTTTACGGAGGATGTGGCGCAAAGGTTTCGCGCCTATCATTGGCATGTACAAAACGTGAATGATGGAAACGACAGGACCGCTATTTATCAGGCCATTCAAGAGGCCCGAAACGAAACGGATCGACCTTCGCTCATCCTTCTCAAAACCCACATCGCCTATGGGAGTCCGAATAAACAGGATTCCGCTTCCGCCCATGGAGAACCGCTCGGGGAAGATGAAATCCGTCTGACTAAAAAAAATTTGGGCTGGCCGGAGGATGTCTCCTTTCTCATTCCGGAGCAGGCATTAAAAATATTTCGATGTTGCATAGAGAAAGGAAAAGAAGCGGAATCATTGTGGCAGGAAAGGTTCAAGACTTACCAGAAACAATACCCAGGACTTGCAGAGCAATTGAATGATTCAATCAATCATATCTTAAAAAAGGGATGGGATTTGGATCTACCTCATTTCTCTCAATCGGACGGTCCTATGGCAACCCGTGCGGCCTCCGGTAAGGTGTTAAACAATATTGCGGAGAAATTAACGAATTTGATGGGCGGATCGGCCGATCTCGCTCCATCCAATAAGACCATTATCACATCATCCCATGATTTCCAAAAGGGACAATACGACGGGAGAAACATCCGATTTGGCGTTCGGGAGCATGCCATGGCAGGAATCCTTTCCGGAATGGCCTTGCATAAAGGGGTGATTCCCTATGGCGGCACTTTCCTGGTGTTTGCCGATTACATGAGACCCGCCATACGTTTGGCCGGATTAATGAAATTGCCCGTTATTTATGTCTTTACTCATGACAGCATTGCAGTCGGTGAAGATGGCCCCACCCATCAACCCATTGAACATTTAGCATGTTTACGGGCCATACCGGATCTTGTGGTTATTCGACCCGCCGATGCCACGGAGACCGTGGTGGCTTGGCGGAAAGCCATATCCATCATGGAAAAACCCGTGGCCCTTATATTAAGCCGCCAGAAACTTCCCATATTGGACCGCTCGCAATACCCTCCCGCCGAAGGTCTAGCCAGCGGGGCCTACATCCTGGTTGAACCTCAAACCAAACCGGATATCATCCTGATAGCGACAGGCTCGGAGGTCCATATAACGTTACAAGCCGCTAAAATCCTTCATGATCAAGGTATCTCCGCAAGGGTTGTAAATATGCCGAGCTGGGAGCTTTTTGAAGAAACACCCCAGGAATATAAAAGCCAGGTCCTCCCCGAGGAGGTGACCGCCCGTATTGCCGTGGAAGCCGGTATTTCCATGGGATGGGAACGTTATATCGGTGATCGAGGATTCATGATGGGCATCAACCATTTCGGCGCATCCGCGCCGGGATCGAGGGTCTTGAAGGAGTTTGGTTTTATGTCCGAACGGATTGTTCAGGAGGCGACGGCCCTTCTAAAGCGAATGTAAGGCCAGATATGATCACCTTGGGATCTTTGAAAATACTCGATTTTGTCTAATATCAAGGCAGGCGAAAATTTTCATTTTGACTTCACAACCAATACGGACACTCCATCCAAGGACCTGATAAGCTTTATGCTGATATCCCCCATGACGAACTCCTCGGCTTTCGACATCTTTTTTCGACCGATCACCACCAGATTTGCATTACGTCTCTTGACCTGATCAATAATGCCGTCCGCTATGGTTGGATAGGGTTGGCTCACCAGCTCCGTCTCGATATTCATGGGATCAATTCCCTTTTCCACTAATTTTTCTTTGGCCTTTTCCAAAACCATCTTCATCCTGGAAGACAGCCCTGAAGTAAATTTTTTACCCATAAGTTCTTCACTGGCCGATGGCTTCCTGAAAAAATGTAACAAATAGATGAAACAATCCTCCGGGCATGGTATTAGATCGATGAGAAAATCCACCACAGCTCTGGAACTTACGGAATCATTTAACGCCACAAGGATGGAACGTTTTTGCTTTTCCAAAGCATCCTCCTTCCTTAATACCTATCCATGTATCTATTCAAATCATCAATGATCTCTTGAACAGATTCATAATACACCTCCGTCCCCATTGAAAAATGGATGAGCATATCATTCAAAGAGTCGGGGATATATGGATATAATTTTTTTAGATTGACGAAGCGTCTTCTATTGATTATCGAGAAATCACCCGGGTTGATCCGTTCCCGTAAATCCCCATATAAAGTGACCTCTCCATCGATATCCCGTTTAGTATGAAACCCTTTACCGGCGGCATAGAGCAGAATATTCCCCAGACCGATAATATCCAGGCCGTACGGGTTCTCATTCGTGATAAAATCATAATCAAAATCGATCCAGACATAATTTCCCGTTCCCTGCTCCACAATAATATGATCATTACGAATATCGCCATGCTTGAACCCTTTTACATGAAGAAAGCGGATGGCATCAAAGGCTCTGAACAGATGCTCCAATATGTTCGGGAACGTCTTTTGGAAATATGTTTCGTGGTTCATATCCAATGAACCCAGATAGGTCAAAAAATTAGGCCCCTGTACAATATCCAAAATACGCAAAATATTGCCTTGAGAATCCGGGCAGGACCAACCTTGCATAAAGTGCGGGTGACCTCTCACTGTATTCAGGATATCGCCCTCTTTTTTCGGGTTTCGAAAGCAATTTATCTTAACGCCGCCCAGAAGAAGTTCAAATGTTTCAAAAAAAGAGAGTTTAATGATCTTCTTCTCTCCCGTTTCCAGATCAAGAACTTTTTTAACCCAGAACTTCGGGTCTTCAATCCCGAATCGACGTTCGCGCTCATGCCCGGTCACTTGAAATCGTTTCCCGTTTACAAGAATGACATCTCCATAGTCAATGGAAAACACATTGGATGTGTCTGTAAACTGACGCTGTTCCATGGAAAGATCATCATTCCTTAAGCATGCGCATGGGCAGGCTGTCCATGGCCATCTTCACTTTATCCAGAAAATTTTTCAGCCCATTGATTTCTATTACCAATCCGAGATGCTCGGCCAATATTTTTAGACTTTCAATATCTTCCTCATTGAAATGTTTTGCTTCACCATGGTAGATCCGTATCGTTCCAACCGCTGTCCCTCGATATGAAATGGGGATGGACAGGATAGAAACGATTCCTTCCTCTTTTGCGGCCGCCGGATATTGGATTCGAGGATCGTTCTGGGTATCCGCGATGTAGACGGGTTCACCTTGCACAAACGCGCAATCGTTATTATCAACCCAAAGTGGACCTTTATCCGTATATTTTTCACTGACACCATAACTGCTCACGGTAAAGAGCTGGTTTTCCCTGTCATCATAGAGCATGATACAACACCCTTTGGCGTCAAAGGTTCTGGTAGTGCCTTCCGCGATGTGGTTGATCAACAGGTTCAGGTCTTCATAGGTTGATATGGCATGGCTAATGGCCTTAAATTCTCTTAAATAAAATTTACGATCCGGGTTTTGAGTCATGGCCAGACCTCCTGAATAAGGATAATCTCTCATTTTTATCATTACATTTGACATCAATCCGCTTGTTTTGTTTAAGATCACACAACAACACCATAAGATATAAATATATTTTAACATATTGAAGGACGGTGATCACTGAAAAAAATGAAAATGGGTTGCTTATCCTGTGCATATTGGGGCATAATTCTTAAAGGTCAAACCGCTCGAACAAATCGACGTTCTAAATCCCCCTTCCAGGGCATAAACCGATGACGAATATTCTAATAGGAACTTCTGGTTTTTCTTATCAAGATTGGCATGAAGTATTTTACCCGAAAGAGATGGACCCCAAGGATTACCTCACATTCTACTCCCACCAATTTCAGGTCTTGGAATTAAATTTTTCCTATTACCGGATTCCGGATGCCCGCCTAGCCAGGCAGATGCTGGTCAATTCCGAGGAAAGGATGGAATTCGTCATCAAAGCAAACCGACAAATGACCCATGAGATATCGAATCGATCCCTTTCAGAGATCCTTCCGCTATTCATGAAAGGGATCTCTCCATTTATAGAAGCCGGTAAAATGGGCGCCGTTCTATTACAGTTCCCCCAGGGGTTCCATTATCTGCCCGCCAACAGGGTTTACCTGAAATCTTTAATTGAAGCATTGGCCCCAATCCCGGCGGTTGTGGAGTTTCGTCAGAAGGAGTGGCTCCGAGAGTCGGTCTTCAAATCTCTTAAGGATTTGAACGCGGGATTTGTATGCGTGGATGAGCCGGCATTACCAGCTCTTATTCCACCCATGTTCATTCATACATCCCGTATTGGATATGTTCGCTTTCATGGGCGCAATAAAAAAAATTGGTATGGTACGGATGCGACAAAAAGGTATGATTATCTCTATTCGAATGAAGAGCTCCGGGAATGGGTACCGAGAATTCGTAAATTGGCGGAGGATACGGATAAGCTGTATGTGTTTTTTAATAATCATGCCAGGGCCCAAGCGGTCAACAATGCCAGGATGTTGATCAATATGCTGGAGCGAGTAGATAGGAATTATTCATGAATCATGACTACCGTTTAGCCAGGGAACGGATGGTAAAAAGCCAACTCATCCCCAGGGGCATCCGCGATAAGGGAGTCCTGGAGGCCATGGGAAAGATCCATCGCCATCTTTTCGTGGAGGAGGCACTGGCGGGAGAGGCGTATAACGATCATCCGCTTCCCATAGGCCATAAACAGACCATCTCCCAACCGTACATTGTGGCCCTTATGACCGAAGCTCTTGAACTGACCGGCAAGGGAAAGACCCTCGAAATCGGTACTGGGAGCGGATATCAAGCCGCTATTTTGGCTGAATTGTCCGAAAGAGTCTACACCATTGAACGAATCATGCCCCTGATGGCAAAGGCCAGGCATCTGTTACATGAATTGGGATATACCAATATCATGTTCAAGGCATTTGATGGCACCATGGGTTGGAAAGAGTATTCCCCCTATGACGCCATCATCGTGACCGCTGGTGCCCCTCGCATACCGGAGCCCTTATTGGATCAGTTGGCCGATGGAGGGCGAATGGTGGTACCGGTGGGAAATCGGTTCAGTCAGGAGCTGATCAAGATTAAAAAAAGCAACAACCAGTACAAAAAAGAAAATCTCGGCGGATGCAGATTTGTGGATTTGATAGGCATTCATGGCTGGAAAGAAAAACCATAACACCAACCCTCTGCAAGGGATCCAAACACTCACAGATCCTCTGATCCGCCTCAAAGGGGTGGGACCTCAAAAATCGGCATGTTTTGCCCATAAGGGTATCCACACGCTGGCGGACCTTTTTTTCTTTACACCTGTTCGATATGAAGATCGCACCCGAATCACCCCCATCCGGGAGATCAAAAACGGGGAACGCTCCCTTATCCGAGGTCAGGTGATCTACGGAAATGAAGAACGGTTCTTCAGGAGCCGAAAGCGGATTTATAGAATAATAGTCCGGGATGCCACGGGCTCTCTTGAACTCATTTGGTTCAGATATATCAAAGGTCATTTGGAACGGTTCACTCGGCAAGGGACCGAATGTTTGGTTTATGGAACCGGGACCCATAATCGTGGACACATCCAGATGATACATCCTGATATCACCGTGTCAGGCCAGGATAAACTGGATGACAGACTGGATTTTTATCCTGTTTATTCATCGATTCAAGGGATTTCGGATCACTTTTTAAGATCATTAATCCGCATATCTTGCGATGGGTATTTGCATCGCATCATTGACCCCGTTCCAGAAGAACTGCTTGGCGGATTAGACCTTCCCACTCTCCAGCAAGCCATACATAATGTCCATTTTCCGCCCAAAACATCATCCATAAGCGCTTTAAACCGATTTGACACGAAATGGCATAAACGGCTCGTTTTTGACCGATTCTTCTCCGTCATGCTGGCCCTTACCGTTACACGGCAATCTCGGGAAGACACCGTCAGTCCCCCCTATGCCTTACCTCGATGTGAACTCAAGGATATGGAGGCATTTTTCCCGTTCCCCCTAACCTCTCACCAACACCAAGCGGTTGAAGAAATAAAAAAGGATTTTTTGGCCGGCAGGCCCATGAAGCGCTTGCTCATGGGGGATGTGGGGAGCGGCAAGACCGTGGTGGCCGCATTAGCCGCATATATGGCGATCCTAAACAAAAAACAAGTAGCCTTAATGACGCCCACCCAGATCCTGGCCAAACAACACCTTGAATATCTTTCCGGTCTTCCCGAGACAATGGGATTGAGGCCCGTCCTGCTTTCGGGTGCTCAGAAAAAGAAAACACGAGATGACATATATGGTGAAATCCGTGATGGCGCTTACAACCTGATCATAGGGACCCATGCCCTCATTCAGGAGAAACTTGCGTTTGCGGACTTGGGGCTGGTGGTCATTGATGAACAGCATCGATTCGGTGTTCGGCAGAGGGCCTTGATGCAGGAAAAAGGAGATACTCCCCATGTCCTGGTGATGACGGCCACACCCATCCCTAGGACCTTGGCCATCGCCATCTATGGAGATATGGATATATCCATGATTAAAGAATATCCAAAAGGGCATGTACCGGTGGAGACCCATATCATTGGAGTAAAACAAAAAAAGTGGGCCTTTGATGTATTAAGAGAAAAATTATCCGCCGGCCAACAGGCCTTTATCATTTGCCCGGTGATTGAGGGATCCGAGGAAATGGATCTAAAGAGCGCTCAGGAAATGGCTAGTCGGTTCAAAAAGGTCCTCAGCCCTCCATTCAGGATCGGACTGGTCCATGGTCGACAATTAAGTGAGGAGCGGGAAATGGTAATGAATGCATTTCATAAAGGTCGTATTCATGTCCTTGTGGGAACAACGATCATCGAGGTGGGTGTCCATGTTCCCAATGCCACTGTAATGATCATTGAGCACGCTGAGCGTTTTGGTCTGGCCCAGCTTCATCAATTAAGGGGTCGAGTGGGTAGAGGATCGGAAAAAGGCATCTGTCTTTTGATTGAATCCGATAACGCCCCCTCGGCGGGCCGTTCCAGATTGGAGACATTGGTGAAATGTCATGATGGCTTTGAGATCGCCCAAAAAGACTTGGAATTCCGGGGGCATGGAGAGATAATGGGAATGAGACAGGCCGGGCTGGGGGAGCTGGATCTTACTGAGGTCATGCGAGAGCAGGATCTTTTTTTAAGAGCAAAGCGCGAGGCCCAGCGTCTGATCATCTTGGACCCCAAACTGATAAAACCGGAAAACGCGTTATTAAAGAATATGGTGAAGATGATGTTGGAACGATCATTGGATCTTTGAATGTTGATAGATGTAAAATAACTCTCCTGCCCTTTTCCTTGATTTTTGCCAACAAATTATCTTATATTACAAATTCGATAGGATATGCATCCACACATTCGGATTCGATTACGACCATGTCTGTTCCCGATGTTTTATCACCGGCACCCCATTTGGACCTGATGGATGGATAGATCAATGCCCATTCAGAAATGCCCTCCCCCCCCGAATAACCCGCCTGGCACCGGGAGGAGAGGATTATTGGATGGGCTAAACAATGAAAGGAGACAAGCTCATGAGCGGACAGTATTTAAACGGCAAAAAAGTCCTTATCGTTGATGATGAACCGGATGTTCTGGAGACCCTAAAAGAACTATTAACCATGTCTAAGATCGATACAGCTTCCAATTTTAAAGAGGCCAAGGAGAAAATGGAATCCCAGCCTTTTGATATCGCGATTTTGGATATTATGGGTGTTGATGGATATAAACTCCTGGATATCGCGAAGCAAAAAGATGTCATCGCCGTGATGCTCACGGCACATGCATTTAATATGGAAAACACCATCAGATCCTTTAAACAGGGAGCCGCCCTTTATATCCCCAAGGAAAAAATGGCGGACATCACAATCTATCTCAACGATGTTCTGGAGGCTAAAGAAAAGGATAAGAATACCTGGTGGCGCTGGATGGATCGGTTTGCCGATTTTTACGCAAAAAAATTCACACCCAAATGGCAGGATAAAGACAAAAAATTTTGGGAAAAATTTCCTTATTATTACTAATGGGAGTCATTGACGAAGAGATCGCTCTTGATAAGCTAATGTGGCTGTCATTTCCGAAGTCAAAAATAACATGCCTAGCCCTCTCCTCTTTTCGGGACGATACAAATAAAATCAAACGGTTCTGATCCGGTATTGATGAAATGATGAACCTCATTATCCGGGATATACACATAATCCCCTTTTTGCAGGTGACGCTCATTCCCCATCGCGTCCAAAACCGCGCCATTCCCCGCTTCGATTTTCACCAAATGGGGAAAGTCGTGGGAGTGATGTGGGCTCATTCCACCTACCCCGATACTGAAATAACGTAAAACAATCTCTTGTGATCCATCATCCTGGCCGATGACGACTCGCTTTTCGATGCGATCATAGCCCTCCACACCTTGAGCCGGCACATCACTTAATGTCTTAACAACCATATCCTCCTCCCATGTTTATTAATCTCATCACATCGATCCGAATTTAGAGTGGACGCTAAACACACCCCCTTGATTTCAATTCTTCCTTACACTGAACCGGATTTTTGAATTGAATGCAATGGATCCCCAATTCCTCCGCCGGCTTAAGGTTTACCATCATATCATCGATAAAAACGGTTTCTTCAGGAGAAAGATTATACTTTTGCAACAGATATTGATAAATCCCCGATTCCGGTTTCACCATATGGATTTCACAAGAGACCACTATCCCATCAAAAAGGGCCCAGAAATGATATTTTTCCCTCAGGTAATGGATTGCCGGAACCTGCATATTGGACAATATAAAGATCCGATTCCCACTCTTTTTGACAAGCCTGATAAGTTCCAATGTCTTGGGTTTGGGGATGAGTGTCTCAGGCACATGATCCATCAGTCTAATAATATCCGACCGCGGAAGGCCGGTTCTAAAAACCGCGTTTTCAATAGCGGCCGATCTTTCCAAAGTCCCTCTATCCAAGGCGATCCAATCCGGATGTTCAAATACCTGCTTTTTAACGTGGTCGCGAATCTCCTTTGATCCGAACAGATCCGCAATAATCTCGTCCGGACTCCAATGGAAAACCACACCTCCCAAATCAAATACAATATTCATGGATGAATACCTGATGGATCTTCCTGAATAGGATAAGCTCATCACCTCTTTCTAAATCACCATGTCTTCTTAAAAAAATACCACACTATGAAAAGAACCATCCCGGCAATCATGATGCGGCTGAACCATACACTTGGCATACTGACATTCATTCGCTCAACCTCGAACGGGAGTCCTTTTTTCCAGAAAGATGAGTACCGTAATTGATAACGATTCAAGATGCCGTCCTTCGTTTTTATGGATAAGATGCATCCCTGCAGGAAAAATGTAGAGGGTACAACGAGTAAAGTGGCTTTTTCAATCTCCGAAAACATAATCTTATGTCCACCGGCTACCAGATATTCCTCCCCCATGGAGAACAGACATCTTTTTGATATGGCCCAATCCATACCCACATCCGGAGCCTTGTCCTTACCTAACATGGCCTTACACATAAATGTTTTCATAGCAATTCCTTGTGTGGCATGCAAAAATCTTTAAAGCCCGAACTCTTTGATCTTGGCAATCAGAATGGGGCGGCTGATCTCAAGGATCTTGGCGGCCTTGGAACGGTTGCCGCCGGTCAATTCAAGGGCCTGCTTAATAAGATTCCTCTCCAGATGCCTGGTGGCCTTTTTAATGGATAGGGTGTGCTCAGGTTGGGTGGATGAGGGGGAATGCGGGTCGAACAGCACGGATGATGGAAGGTCAGATGGTGTGATCCATCGCCCTTTGGCAAGGATCATGGCACGCTCCAGGACATTCTCCAGCTCCCTGACATTCCCCGGCCACGAATACCCCATCAGAACGGGCATGGCCTCCGAAGAAAGGCCTTCGATGTTTTTATCCAACTTTTTATTAAAGCGATCAATAAAATATCCGATCAGTAAAGGTATGTCTCCCCGTCGTTCCCTCAAAGGCGGGATATGAATGGTCATGACATGAATACGGTAGAACAGATCTTCCCGAAAACGTCCTGCCTCCACTTCTGTATGCAGATCCCTGGCCGTGGCTGCAATAACCCGGACATCAATCTTACGGGTTTCGGTTGAACCCAAGGGGGTAATTTCCCCTTCCTGCAACACCCGAAGGAGTTTGACCTGGAGGGTCAACGGGAGTTCACCGATCTCATCCAGAAACAGGGTGCCTTTATCCGCCTCCTGGAAAAGCCCCGGTTTATCCCTGATGGCATCCGTAAAGGCCCCTTTTTTAAAGCCGAACAACTCGCTCTCCAATAGATTTTCAGGTATCCCGCCACAGTTAATGGACACCAATGGACCGGAGGACCGGGCCCCTTGAGAATAAATCTCCTTGGCAATCAATTCCTTACCTGTCCCGCTTTCACCGGTTATCAGGACCGTTGTCTTATGGGCCGCAACCTTTTCCACCAATTCAAACACATGGGCCATGGCCTCACTCCTGGCCACAATATTGCCGAAGGAATATTTCTGTTCAATCTGTTTGATCTTGTCGTGCAGCATGAGATTTTCTTGTTTAAGCCGCTCCCGTTCCTCGGCCTTTTTCAGGGTCAATAGGACCTCATCGGTCTTAAAAGGTTTGGAGATATAATCATAGGCCCCGATCTTCATGGCCTCCAGGGCCGTATCCACCGTCCCATAGGCGGACATCATGATGAAGGTCTTTTCAGGAAATCTGGATTTTGATTCCTTAAGGAATGACATGCCGTCCATCCTGGGCATTTTCAGGTCACAAAGGATAAAATCAAAATGATCCGTTTCCATGGAGGAAAGGGCCTCCACACCGTCTGCCGCCGTTTTCGTAATGTACCCCTCCTTATTCAGCATCACCTGGAGCATATGCCGCATGTTTTTTTCATCATCAACGATTAAAACCTGTTTTACGGTCATTCCCTTTCCTTCTCTTCATCATTCTGATAAATCGGGACTTTGATGATAACCGTTGTTCCTTCTCCCTGTTGACTCTCCACACTTATGGTCCCGCCATAACTCTCCATGATGCGATAACACACGGAAAGCCCGAGACCGGTGCCTTTGCCGGGTTCTTTGGTCGTATAAAAGGGATCAAAAACATGCACGATCTCATCGCCGGAGATCCCCACGCCGTTATCCCGGAACCGTACCTCAATAAAGGGATTCGCGTCAACACTGGTTATATTCAGCGTCTTTCGGGTGCCATTGAAAGGGTCTTTTCCAGCTAATGCATCAGCGGCATTCAGGATGATGTTTAAAAATACCTGCTGAAAATGGTTTGGATCCACGAAAATCTCATCCTTGGACGCCTCCAGGTGAAAAAAAATTTGGATTTCCTCCATCATGGGCTGAGGCTTCATCATATCAATGGCATCTTTAATCAATTCATGGAGGTGGATCCTTTCAGGCTTTCCACTGGACGGTCTCGAAAAATCCAGAAGTTGCTTGATGATCACATGAATCCGTGTGATCTCCGATTCCATCCGATCCAGAAAATCTCTCGTTTCTTCCTCGCTGGTTTTTCCTTTCTTGATTAAGTCCAGATAGCCCAATACGATGCCGATGGGATTCCCAATCTCATGGGCTATCCCGGCCGAAAGCCGCCCCACTGATGCGAATTTTTCAGACCGAATGATTTCATCCTGGGCCTTTTTTAGTTCCTCATTGGCCTTTTCCAACGACGCGATGTGGGTCCGTAATTCCTTCTTATTCTCGTCCAGCCGTTTCAGCATACGACTCAAAGAGCGGGAAAGGTTGCCGATTTCATTTTTCGAGGGCTCCGCAAATGACGGGATAACATACCCGTCTTTATATTCCACTGTCATGGCCAGGAGTTTTTGTATGGGCCTGATGACAATCCGTGACAAGATATATATGCCCACAATGGCCAGAATGATCGTATCCAGGAGGATATAAAAAAGGACCACCTTCTCTGACTGTCTTAGGCTCTGATAAACAGGCTGAAGTGATGAAACAATGACCATTCCGCCAACATTTCGGCCTTCTCGTGTCAGGGGGGCCGACAGACTGACGTCTTTATGGTTCAACCAAATAACGCCCCATGTGCTGCCGCTGTAATGAACGGCCCGGGCACCGTTTGCCATAGCCGTCCTGGCAAGAGAAACACGGGATGTCTTGCCGTTTTCAGGGCCGATGGAAAAAACAACCCCCCCGCCTTGATCCACGATCGTGAGTTCGGAATATTCACTGACGTTCAGCAATCGTCCCAACTCGTATGGCGCCTTGAGATCTGATCGCAAATCGCTGATGGATCGATCCTGATTGAAAAAGGAGCAGCGCAGATATTGTTCCACGCTCTGGACCAATAACCGCCCCGTTAACACCTTTGCCTGGATAAGACCCCCTTCCGAAAATTTCATCATGGCGACGTTGACCAAAAGCATGGCTGCGATAATCAAAAATATGAGTTGCAGCAATATATTGGCCCTTAAACCCGAAAATGAAATCATCCGGTTCATTCCCCTTTACGAAAGAATCCCGTAATACCATGCTAACAACTCATCACCAAAGAAAAGATAGGCTAGGGCCCCCAAGGCCAAGAACGGGCCAAACGGTATTCGAGTCTGCAAACCGCGGCGGTATATCAACAGGGCGCCACCACCCACAATGGTCCCCAGCAACGATGAAAAAAGAATGACAAACGGTAATGCCTTCCATCCCATCCATGCGCCGATCATGCCCAGGAGCTTGACATCCCCACCGCCCATGCCCTCCTTACCGGTTAACTTCTCGAATAAAACGGCGACAAGATAAAGGCCGCCGCCGCCCGCGAGAATCCCGATGATCGAGTCAAGCCATCCGACATGGCCCGGTAAAAATGAAATGGCCAACCCCACGATCATACCGGGGATCGAGATAACATCAGGAATGATCTGATGATAAAGGTCAATGAATGTGATGACCACCAAGGATGCGGAAAACAAAAAAATGGAAACCGAATAAATACTGATATCGTATCGGATAAAGAGGAAAAGGCTTAATAGACCGGTTATCAATTCCACGATGGGATATCGGACGGGAATCTTTGTGCGGCAATGACGACATTTGCCGAATAGGATGAGATAACTGACAAGTGGAATATTATCATAAAATCGAATACGCTCCCCACAATGAGGACAGCTGGAAGATGGCATAATGAGCGATTTTTTTCTAGGTATACGATAGATGCATACATTCAAAAAACTTCCAAAGATCAGGCCGAACAAAAAAGCAAATACAATGGACGTCTCATAAAATGTCATTTATGGCTCCTCATTACCCCCTAATCCATTGACAAAAAAATGCTTTTCAGATAGGCATTCTATTATGATCATCTCCATTAACCCTCAAAACCCGCAACAGCGCCTGATCAAGAAGGTCTGTGATGTATTGGACCAAGGCGGGATCATCGTCTATCCCACGGACACATTTTATGGAATCGGATGTGACCTGTATAACAAAAAAGGGATACAGCTCATATATCGACTCAAAAATAGACCTCTCAAGCAACCTTTCTCCATCATATGCGATAACCTGAAAGAGATCAGCCGATATGCCCAGGTCTCCAATTACGCCTATAAAACCATGAAACGATTACTCCCCGGACCCTACACATTTATCTTAGAAGGAACCAAACTCGTTCCAAAAATCATGTTGACGAAACGCAAAACAGTGGGTATCCGGGTCCCCGACAATAACATCTGTCTGGCGATTGTGGAGACCCTGGGTCGCCCCATTATCAGCACTAGCGCGGAATTAGATAACCCTTACGCTATTGAAGAGGCCTATTCTTCTCATATCCAAATAGTGATTGACGGCGGGGTCCTGTATCCGAACCCTTCCAGTGTGATATCTCTTATCGGAGACGTCCCGGAAGTGATTCGCAAGGGGAAAGGAGATGTCAGTTTTTTCTGATATCCTGAAATCATTGTCCCTTCCAACGGTATTCTAAATGAGGCATGGTCAGATCAAGGACGACCTTGTAGAGAGCCGTGGTTGCCTTTTGGGAGATGAGATCCCATATTCCGATCTTGGCTTTTTCCGGATATATCAGCCCGACTTCACCTTTTATGCCGCATAATTTTTTTGCAAGTTCCACTGCATCCTGAAAATTACCCAATTGATCAACCAGACCCAATTCCTTAGCCATGGCCCCGGAGATGATACGCCCATCGGCGATCTCCCTAACGGCCTCCTTGGAAAGGCCTCTCCCATCAGCAACGGCACTGACAAATTGATCCTGGATGTCGGCAATTAGGTGATTCATCAACTCCCGCTCTCTTTCGGATATTTTCCGATGCGGGGACCCGATGTCTTTGAATTCACCGCTCTTGATCACTTCCAATGTAATACCGATCTTTTTCAAGAGTTCTTCCATCTGGATAAACTCCATGATTACACCGATACTACCGGTGATGGTTCCGGGGTTGGCCACTATCTTGTCGGCGGCAGCAGCAACATAATATCCTCCCGAAGCCGCCACACCACCCATGGAGACGACCACTCTTTTGGCGGCCATGGTCTTTCTGATCTCCCGATAAATCTCTTGCGCGGCGCCCACACCACCGCCTGGAGAATCGACCCTGAGAACAATGGCCTTGATTCTTTTATCCTTCTTGAATTTGATGAGTTGAAAAATGACGGGCTCGGCATTCATAATGGTGCCATAAATAGGAATGACCCCTATCTTCTCTTCAAAAGTCAAACCCGAGGATGGTCCCGCAATTTGAAGAGCAACCAACATCACCATACCCAGGAATATGATAACTCCGCCAAGTATTGCCAGGACGAGGAGTATGGAATGCTTTTGCTTAGGCATCTTTCATGGAGAAAAAGGTGATTGGAAAATATCTCATTTCAATCGATATAGGGTATTACCTAGTCAACCCAAATGATTGAGAAATTTCCTCGAACTAATCCCCTCCTTTTATTAAGCTGAAGGGCCATCATCATCGCTATCATCCGCTCGATCGTCTCCGGGGCCTTCTTCCGCATGCCGCTCATCCCCCTGAGATTTCGTCTTCAGGTTATCCTGGTCGCCCTCTGTTGAAACATCCGCCGATTTGTTCTCTTCCTTGGTCACTTTGGCCTCAAGATTAAGCATCCCGGCCCTAAGCAAGTCACCCAGATTTGAAGTAGCGCCGTTGCTACTGTTAAGGTAGGTCTTATAGATATCCTTTTCCTCGCTCTCTTCCAACTTCCTAATGGAAAGCCCGATCTTTTTTTCTTCTTTTGAGACGTTGATCACCTTAGCTTGGATAACATCGTCTATCTTAAATCTACTCAAGGGATTCCCACCCTTTTCCTTAGTTAATTCAGAAACATGGATCAACCCCTCAATGCCTTCTTCAATCTCCACAAATACGCCGAAATCCGTAATGTTCGTGACTGTTCCCGTCACACGGGTGCCCGGCTGATATTTGATCGGGATCTCGATCCATGGATCGGGTGTCAACTGCTTGATACCCAAAGAAAACCGCTCATTTGATTCATCAATATTGAGAACCACTGCCTGCACCTCTTGCCCTTTTTTGTAAAGCTCCGAAGGGTGCTTGATCCTCTTGGTCCAGGAAATGTCCGAAATATGAACGAGCCCATCGATTCCCTCATCAATGCCAATGAAGATGCCGAAATCGGTAATATTTTTGATCTTGCCTTCAATGGTAGTACCCACGGGATATTTTTCACCGATAATGTCCCAAGGGTTCGGTTCGACCTGTTTTAGACCTAACGAGATACGTTTATTCGGGATATCTATATTTAAAACAACCGCATCCACTATGTCATTGACCTTTAGGACCTGAGAGGGGTGACGGATCTTCCGGGTCCAAGAGATTTCAGAAACATGGATCAACCCTTCAATCCCTTCCTCAATTTCTACAAAAGCCCCGTAGTCCGCTAAGCTTACAATCCGCCCTTTTACCTTCGTGTGAATGGGATATTTTTCATCCGCTTTTAACCATGGATCCTGGTTAAGCTGTTTCAGGCCCAGGGAGACCCTCTCCTTTTCTTTGTCAAACTTTAGGACCTTGACCTTAATGGTATCACCCAGTTTACACATCTCCGATGGATGACCCACCCGCCCCCAAGACATATCCGTAATATGGAGCAAGCCGTCAATGCCGCCCAGATCAATAAAAAGGCCGTAATCCGTTATGTTTTTCACCACGCCTTCCAGTACAGCACCTTCTTCCAGAACGTCCAAGGTCTTTTCTCTTAATGATTTTCGATCTGATTCCAAAATGGCCCTACGGGATAAAACGATATTGGACCGGCGTTTATTGTATTTTAAGATTTTAAACTCATGGATTGTATCGATAAGGGAGTCAAAATTTCTAATGGGCTTAAGATCGATTTGTGAACCGGGCAAAAAGGCTTGAAGGCCGATATCAACAGCCATACCCCCTTTGAGTCGTGAAACGATCTTTCCGGTGATGGTGCCGTCCTTTTCATATATCTCTTTAATCTCATCCCAAATCTTGATCTTAGCGGCTTTTTCTTTAGAAAGGATAATTCGACCGTCTTCATCCTCTCTCCTCTCCAGAAGGACATCCACCTTATCCCCTACATTCGCGGTTAAGTTGCCGTCTGCGTCAATGAATTCATTAATCCGGATCTGGCCCTCGGATTTATACCCGATATCAACGAGGACATATTCCTTTCCGATCATGACGATTTCACCGGAAACAAGTTCACCTTCCTGAATACTTTTCAGGCTGGTCTCATAAAGCTCCATGAAGCTCTCCTGCTCAGAATCCTTATCCAGACCACCTTTATCCTTCTTCTCCTCTTTTGATTTTGAAGGATGTTGGATAGATGATGAAGACGCCAGCGATTCGTCCGGATCCGTGGAACCGCCATTCACTCTGGTTACGCCCCCATCCGTTTCATCCATAATGGTTTTTTGTGTTTCAGATTCGACCCCTTGAAAGGATTGATCTTCTTCATTGTTGTTCGCATCGTCCGTCATTGTTTGGTTTGTAAGTTTGTCCATTAAACTGATAACCCCCTAGAAATTTTGCCCCATAAATGGGAATATAACCGCGTATTGTTATCAAATATAATTGCAAATAGCAACTATTTGATTGCTTTTTTATTGAAATCTACAAACTCATATCCTGATGACCCCGAACCCTGAATCAAAGAACGGGGTGGCCGTCAGTCTTTAAACCTTCAAGTATTCGTGGATTTTCTGAATAACCTGGTTAATATCCAACATGCTTGTATCAATCACAACCGCATCATCCGCGGGTTGGAGGGGTGCAATGGTCCTTGATCGATCTTGTTCATCGCGTTTGACCATTTCCGCTTCAACATCCGTCAAGAGCACGGATTCGCCTCTTTGTATCCGTTCCTTGTATCTCCTTTCCGCCCTGGCCTTTGTTGAAGCCGTGATAAAAAATTTATCTTTCGCATCAGGAAATACCACCGTCCCCATATCCCGGCCTTCCGCCACCAAACGACCTGTTTCGCCTATTTTTCGCTGCAAATCGGTCATGGCCTGCCGGACCTCTTGGATGGCGGATATATCGGAAGCGAGCATGTCCATCTCCGGGGTCCTGATGGCCGAAGATACATTCTCGTTTCCTATAAAAATAAGGGTATCGCCTTTGTTCTTTTGGAAAAAATGGATATCCATATCTCGGCACATCCTCATGAGTGCCTCGCCGTCATGGGAATATATTCCTTCCCGTTGGGCCTGAAGGGCAACCGCGCGGTACATGGCGCCGGTATCCAGATAAAGATAGTCCAACTCTTTAGCCAATAATCGGCTTATCGTACTCTTTCCCGCACCGGCCGGGCCGTCAATAGTGATAATGGCATTCATCCCAGGATCCTTTTTAAGGTCTCAATGAATCGCTCATTTTCTTCCGGAAGGCCCACATTGATCCGGATATAATCCTTCAAACCATAACTATCCATCGCCCTGATGATCACCCCTTCCTTGAGCATAAGTTCATAAAGCCTTTTTCCGCCCATGGGGACTTTGATCAGGAAAAAATTCGTCTGGGTCGGTAAATACTCAAGTCCGATTTTCTCCAGTTCATCAAACAGGTAGGACAATCCATCCCTAACGATCGCCAATGTTTCAGACACAAACGCTGAATCACCCAAGGCAGCCGTTGCCCCTACTTGAGCGAGCGTATTCACATTGAATGGTTGTCGAACGCGATTCATATAATCGATGATCTTTTCAGATGAGAACCCGTATCCTACCCGTAATCCGGCGAGGCCGTAAAGCTTTGAAAACGTCCGCAATACAATAATGGAAGAAAAGGTTTCTAGAAGATCAAGCCCTTTTGCGATATTTTTATCGGTTACAAAGTCCATATAGGCCTCATCCATCACAACGATTACATCGGAAGGTATGGATTGAAGAAAAGCCGATACTTCATCCATTGGAAGGGCGGAGCCCGTGGGATTATTGGGATTATTGATGAATATGATCTTTGTCTCGGGAGTCACGGCCGCCCGTATTGCATCCAGATCCAACCTGAAATCCAATA